>SKOX01000091.1 GCA_007119835.1 Paracoccaceae bacterium | reverse complement strand
TCCTGCACGGTGATGACGACCCGCTCGAGCGGCACGCCGAGCTTGGCGGCGGTCATGGTCATGATCCGGAGGTTCGCCTGGTGCGGCACGAGCCAGTCGACGTCTGCCGGGCCGAGGCCGGCGGCCTCCAGGGCGCGCGCGCCGGTCTCAGCGAGCTTGAGGACGGCGTGCTTGAAGATCTCCTGGCCCGCCATGCGCACGACGCCTGCCGTGCCGGTCGTCGACGGGCCGCCGTCGACGTAGAGCAGTTCCGAGAGCCGCCCGTCGGAATTGAGGTCGGTGGCGAGGATTCCGCGGTCCGACGGCGCCCCGGTGCCCTCTTGCGCCTCAAGGATCAGTGCGCCGGCGCCGTCGCCGAAGAGCACGCAGGTCGTGCGGTCCTCGAAGTCGAGGATGCGCGAGAAGGTTTCCGCACCGATCACGAGAATGCGGCGCGCCTGGCCGGAGCGGATCAGCGCATCGGCGGTGGCCAGCGCGAACACGAAGCCCGCGCAGACGGCCTGGACGTCGAATGCGAAGCCGCCGCGCATTCCCAGGGCCGCCTGCACCCGGACCGCGGTGGCGGGAAAGGTGAGGTCAGGCGTGGCCGTCGACAGGACGATGGCGTCGAGATCGTTGCCGGTGAGGCCCGCATCCGCGAGGGCTGCCTCGGAGGCGCGAATCGCCAGGTCGGAGGTCTTCTCGCCCTCGGCGGCGAAGTGGCGCCGCTCGATGCCCGTGCGGGTGCGGATCCAGGCATCGGAGGTGTCGAGGCGGGCGGCAAACTCCTCGTTCCCGACGACGCGCTCGGGCAGGTAATGGCCGCAGCCGATGGGGACGGAGCGGATCACGCTCATGAGGACTGCGCCTCCTGTCGGGCCGCGGCGCTGCCGCCGAGCGCGATCCGGGCGGCGAGGCGCTCGGCAAAGCCGCCTTCGGCGAGGGTGCAGCCGAGCCCGATGGCGGCCGAGATCCCGGTGGCGTCGGCGCTGCCGTGTGACTTGATGACGGTGCCGTTCAGCCCCAGGAAGACGCCGCCGTTGACCCGGCGCGGATCGATGCGCTTCTGCAGCCGCCGGAACGAGGTATAGGCAAAGAGCGCGCCGATGCGGCTGAGGATGCTGTAGCGGAAGGCCTCCTCGAGCAGGTTTCGGATGAGCTGGGCCGTGCCCTCGCCGGTCTTGAGCGCGACATTGCCGGTGAAGCCGTCGGTCACGACCACGTCGACGCGGGAGGAGGCCATGTCGCTGCCCTCGACATAGCCGATATACTCGAAGTCGCCCGCAGGGGCGGCCGAGGCGATCCGCCGGGCGGCGTCGTGCAGCTCGCTGCCGCCCTTGTGCTCTTCGGTGCCGACGTTGAGAAGCCCGACGCGCGGGCGCGCGATGCCGAGGGCGTGGCGGGCATAGGAGGCGCCCATGACGGCGTAGTTCAGGAGGTCGTCCGCCTGCGCGCGCACGTCGGCGCCCGCGTCCAGCATGACGTTGTAGCCCGAACGGTTCAGCGACGGCCAGAGGACGGCGATCGCGGGGCGGTCGACCCCCGGCGCCCGACGCAGCCTGAGCATGGCGAGCGCCATCAGGGCACCGGTGTTGCCGCAGGAGATCACCACGCTCGATTCGCCCGAGCGCACCGACTCGATGGCGTTCCACATGCTCGAGCCCTGGGCCGAGCGGAGCGCCTTCGAGGGCTTGTCGTTCATCGTGATGACGCTGTCCGAATGCCGGATCTCGACACGGCCGGACAGCGCCCGATCGTTGCGCAGGGCGCCCGACAGACTGTCGCCGTCGCCGTGCAGGAGGAACCTGAGGCGCGGGTTCTGCTCGAGAGAGAGCTGCATGCCTTCGACCACGGCGCCAACGCCCTTGTCGCCGCCCATCGCGTCGATGGCGACGACGACGTCGTCAGCCAGGCTGCTCGGATCGGCGCTCCGCTCGATCCGATTGGCGTCCGCGCTCATTTCTGATCAGCTCCGCCGAGCCGCCGTTCAGGCGGCTTCGTCGTCGAGATCGACTTCTTCGACGGTCGTGACGACCTCGCGCCCGCCATAGTGGCCGCAGGCCGGGCAGACGTGATGCGGGCGGCGCAGCTCGCCGCAATTCGAGCATTCGTTCGGGTTGCCGGCGGCCAGCGCGTGATGCGAGCGCCGCATCCCCCGACGCGACCGCGTCACCTTACTCTTCGGAACAGCCATGGTTCGACCTCGGACAGTGGCCGGGCCCGCGGCCCGGAGCATGCGAAATGCGAGATAGCGCGGCGCCTATCACGGACGCAGAGCCTTGTCACGGCCCCACGTCCCTCAGCCTCGCCCCCGGAAGGAGCCGGCACCATA
Organism: Paracoccaceae bacterium; assembly: GCA_007119835.1. Taxonomy (GTDB): domain Bacteria; phylum Pseudomonadota; class Alphaproteobacteria; order Rhodobacterales; family Rhodobacteraceae; genus Amaricoccus. Next base: position 3,909 of record SKOX01000091.1, on the reverse strand, counting down.
GCGATTGCCGTCCGCTCCGCAAGGGGGCAAGCGCACCCTCCGCCGGCGGCGTGGCGCCCGCGCACCGCCTTGCGTCACTTGGGCTGGCGCATGCGGTCGCGCATTGCGGCGAGGCTCGCGAAGGGGCGGGCATCGGCGTCCTCGTCTTCTTCGGGCTCCGCGCCGGGCGGCGCGGCAGCGGCGGGATCGAGGGCGGCGTCCGGACGGCGCGGATAGGCGGGCAGCGCGAGCGCCAGTGCCTCGATCGCGACGAGGCCGAGGTCGATCGCGTCGCCGAGGGGCTCGATCTCCTCGTCGTCCTCGGGACCGACCTCGATCTCGCGACCCGTCGTCTCGAGCGGCACGAAGAGCCGTCGCACCGACTGGTCGACGCGCGTGGTCACCGGCTCGAGCGTCACGACGCAGGTCTGGACGACCGTCGCGCCGAGCTGCGCATCGAGGCGCCAGCCGTCGCCCTCGGGGCGGAGTTCTCCCTGGAGCCGCATCTTGCGGACCGACCGGGCGTCGAACAGGCGGGCGAGGCGCGCGGCCTCCGCCTCGTCGGGCGCGATGTCGAAGGCAAGGACCGGCGTTCGGCGCAGGGTCGAGAGCCTGACGACGCGGGCGAAGTCCGGATTGTCGGCGGAGGTCGTGGCGATCCCGCGCATCATGGTGTCCTCCCGCAAATGGGATCGGGGGCGGCGTCTGCCGTGCTTGAATCTACAGCACGGCGCCGATAGGGGAGCAAGGGCATTGGTTATTCTCCAGGGTTCAGGCATGTCTCTTCGACACGTCCGCCTTCCGCTCCGCGCGGCGCTGGTGCTGGCGCTGGTGGCCGGCATCGCGGCCTGCGCGCCGACGACGCGGATCCACGGTTTCGTCCCGAGCGAGGCAGACGTCGCTCGGATCACGCCGGGCATAGACGACACCTTCACGGTCGAGGAGGTCCTCGGGCGCCCGTCTGCCAGCGGGCTTCTGAGCGACGGCTCCTGGTTCTACGTGCAGTCGACGGTGGAGAGCTTCACCTATAACGCGCCGCGGGTGGTGGACCGGACCGTGCTCGCCGTCTCGTTCGATGCGAACGGCATCGTGCAGGGCATCAATCGGTACGGGATCGAGGACGGGCGGGTGATCAACCTCACGACCCGGACGACCGAGACCAGCGGCCGGCAGATGGGCGTGCTCGAGCAGCTCTTCGGAAACATCCTCAACATCGACGCGAGCCAGCTGGCCGAGCCCTGAGGGCCCGGTCAGCTGGCATCGGCGGGCTCGAATTCGAGGGCCACGCCGTTCATGCAGTAGCGCAGGCCGGTGGGCGGCGGGCCGTCGGGGAAGACGTGACCGAGATGGGCGTCGCAGCGGGCGCAGACCACTTCGGTGCGGCGCATCAGCCAGCCGTTGTCCTCGCGCTCATCGACGGCGTCCGGCGAGATCGGCGCGTAGAAGGACGGCCAGCCGGTGCCGCTGTCGAACTTGGTCGCCGCGTCGAAGAGCGCCGCGCCGCAGCAGACGCAGCGGAAAATGCCGGGGCCCTTGGGAAAGCTGTCGTTGCTGAAGGCGCGCTCGGTGCCGCCCTTGCGGGTGACGCGGTAGGCGAGGTCGGAGAGCTCGCTCCGCCATTCTGCGTCGGTCTTCTCGATCTTGTCGGTCATGCGCTGGCCCTCCGGGCTCGATCTGTCGGTCGGGGGCACATGTAGGGTGGCGCGGCGCGGTTCGCCAAGGCCGGCCTCCGCGGCATTGCGTTCCACTGCGCAGGCCGCCGCGGGGCGCGAGGCAGATGCGGGCCGCCATGCCGGCGCGGGATCAGTAGTCGCGCTGAAAGAAGATGCCGATGGTCGAGGTGCCGTCGGTGGCGACGGTGCCGCGGGCGGTGATGTTGCGGGTGACGTCGAGGTTGATGGTCACCCGGGCGTCGCCGCCGGTGCCGGTCTCCACATCGAGATAGATGTTGTCGTCGATGTAGCGGCCGGCGCGGACGGCGGCGCCGCCGTTGTCCGCGGCGATGATCTCGAGATCATCGAGGCCGAGGGCGCCGCGGAACTGCGCGAGGAGGCCGTTGCCCGCGGCCCCGGCGAGCTCGGCCGCGGCGGATGCGAGCTGGGCGAGCTGGAAGGGCGTGAGCTCCTGCACCGAGCGGTTGAAGATCAGCAGTGCGAGCACTTCGTCCTCGGGGAGCTCGGGCTCCGAGGAAAGCGAGATCTCCGGCTCCGACGCCCGTCCGGAGACGGTGACGACCGCGGTGGCCTCGTCCGTTTCGGTGCGGGCCACGAAGAAGATGATGGGATCGAGGTTGCCGACGAGCTGGAGGCTGCCCTCCTGGAACTCGAGGCGCCGGCCGAGGATGCCGAGGCGGCCGCGGATCAGGCTGAACTCGCCGACCGGCGCGATGTCGGTGACGGGGCCGGTGACGCGCAGATCGCCGCCCAGCTCGACGTCGAGCCCGCGGCCGCGCACGAAGATCTGGTTCGGCGCGCGGACAAGGATGTCGAGCATGATGCCCGGCGTGCCGGCCGGACGCTGCGTCACCGGCTCGTCGAGGCGGGCGCGTTCCAGCGTCTCGAGCACGCTCCGCGGCGGGTTGCGGTGGCTGACCGCCTCGAGCGCGAGGCCGCCGGTCGGGCCGAGGCCCTCGGCGACCGAGATCTCGGTCACGTCGAGGTCGAGGGCGCCGGCGATCTGGCCGGCCCCGGCGGCGAGCGGGCCGGTGATGGTCAGATCGCCGTCGACGCGGGTGGTGAGCAGCGTGCCGTCGGTGTAGCCGAAGCGCGAGAAGCCGACCTGAAGGTCGAGGGGAAAGCCCGCCTCGGGGTCGAGGCCGACGCTGCCCGAGCCCGAGATCCTGCCGCCCTGCGCGCTCCGGGCCGTGAAGGCGTTGACGATCATCGTCCGGTTCTGAAGCACGGCGTCGAGCGCGATCGCGTCGAGCCGGAGGTTGGTCGGGGCGTCCACGAAGGTGGCGGCGTCGATCGTCACAGGCCCGCTGAACTGCGGGTCGGCGAGCGCGCCGGTGACCACGAGGTTGAACTCCGCGCGGCCGCTGAGCGCCGCGGGGCGGTCGGCCAGCGCCGCGTCGGCAAGGCCCAGGGGCACGCCGCCCGCGACCGTAAGGTTGAGGCCGGGCCCGGTCAGCGGGATCGTACCGCCGGCCGTGAGCGCGATGTTGCCGGGGCCGCTGACGCTCGCCTGGGCGAGGGTGATCGTCTCGTCTGCGAAGGTGCCGGTGGCGGTGATGGCAAGGGGCGGCACCAGGTTCTCGCGCAGGACCTCCATGCTGAAACCGCTCACCGAGGCGGAGAAGGCGGCTTCGGGCGCGGCGGTGGTGCCCGCCACCTGCGCGCTGCCGGAGAGCGTGCCGCGCAGGCCGACGTCGCCGGCCGCGGGGTCGAGCGTCGCAAGCGGCAGGGCGTCGATGTCGATCGAGAGATCGAGCAGGCCCGCGTCGAGCGGCACCGAGCCGGTCGCGCGCGCGGCGATCCCGCCGGGGCCGGTCAGGAGCGCCTCGAGGGCGAGGCGCTCGTCCACGGTTTCCCCGGTCGCCTCGACCTGGAAGGCGGGCAGTCCGGCCTCGCGCGTCGCAGCCAGGCTCACGCCGGTCGCGGTGACGTCGAAGGCGACCTCCGGCGCCGCAAGCGAGCCCGCGACGCGGGCCGAGCCGGCGAGAGAGCCCTCGAGGCCCTGGTCGAGTACAGCGTCGACGAGGGCGAGCGGCAGAGCCGTGATTTCGACGGCAAGGTCGACCGGGCCGGTCTCGAGGTCCTCGATCGGCAGCGTGCCGGCGGCCCGGGCATCGAGGCCGTCGGGGGAGCTGAGGCGGGTGTCGATGGTGAGCAGGCCCGCCTCGCCCTCGCCGGTCGCCGCGAGCGACAGCGGCGGCAGGCCGAGCTCGGCCAGCGGCCGGGCGGTGACGTCGAGGGCCGTGAGGTCGAAGGC
>SKOX01000401.1 GCA_007119835.1 Paracoccaceae bacterium | reverse complement strand
TCCCGCGGCGCCCGGCCTGGCCGCGCGGGCGCCCTCCACGCTGCGCCCGATGCTCGAGGCGGGGCTCCTGCCCGACGCGCGCGGCCTTGCCTTCGTCTTCAGGGCGGTGACGCCGCCCGGCAGGCCGCGCCGCTTCGATGCCCGGTTCTTCCTCGCCGACGCCGGCCGCCTGCACGGCGACGCGGAGGACTTCGGCCGCGCCTGCGGCGAGCTCTCCGCCCTCGCCTGGATCGACCTCGCCGAGGCGCGCAGGCTCGAGCTGCCGTTCATCACCGAGGTCGTGCTCTCCGAGGTCGAGGCAATCCTCGCCGCCGGCAGCGCGACGCGGCCGGTGCCGTTCTTCCACCACGACGCTGCCGGCTCCCACGTCTCGCTGGTGTGACCCCCGCGCCGCCGCCGTCCGGTGCACGCGGAATTTGCTCTCGCCCCGGACGCCCTTTGCTGCTATCCATCATCCTTGGAGCGAGCGGGTGGTTGGCAGCGCAATCAGTAGTTGTGCAGCCGTAAACAACCGGAAGGCAGCGAGAATGTTCTCCATCACCAAGACACCAGAGGCCCCGGCTCAGACGTCCTCGCCGCAGGCCGCCACGCCCCGCGCCGAGCTCGAGGCGAAGCCCGCCGCGCCGATGCCGGCAACCGCCGCGCCGCGCCCGAAGGCGACGCCGTCCGTCCTCTCTCCCGACCTGACGATCACCGGCAACATCAGGACCTCCGGCGACATCCAGATCGAGGGGACGGTCGAGGGCGACGTCCGCGCCGCGCACCTCACCGTGGGCGAGACCGCCACGATCAAGGGCGAGGTCGTCGCCGAGGAGGTGGTGGTCCACGGCCGCGTCGTCGGCCGCCTGCGCGGCCTCAAGGTCCGGCTTGCCGGCTCGGCGCGGGTCGAGGGCGAGATCGTCCACAAGACCATCGCCATCGAGAGCGGCGCGCATTTCGAGGGCTCGGTCCAGCGCCAGGAAGACCCGGTCGGCAAGGCCGGCGCCCAGCCGTCCCGCCTCTTCGCCCCGAAGGACGCCACCGACGCGCCCAAGGCCGCCGCCGGCTGACGCCCGCCCCCGGAGCCGACGCATCCCGCCCCGTGCGATGACGGCTCGTAGCCGAACCCTCCCCCTGCACCGCCTCTTCGGCTCAAGAAACCCGGGGAGCAGTGCCGGGGGAGCGGGGGCGGCGAGCGCCCCGCGACGCGCGTCACAAGCGCGTGCGCGCGTCAGCGCGTCCCGCCCTTCCCGCCGAGCGCCGCTATTCCGTCGACCGGACCGGCGATCACGGCCGGCCGCAAGGCCTTGACAGCCGCCGCGGGGCGCGTAGAAGGCGGGTTTCCGAAAGTGGGGCGCGCGCGGCGTCGGCCCAGGAGAGGCATGCGGGCGACCGCGGGAAGGGAATCATGGCAAAGCCGACCACGATCAAGATCCGGCTTAACTCGACCGCCGGCACCGGCTACTTCTACGTGACCAAGAAGAACTCCCGGACGATGACCGAGAAGATGACGGTCCGCAAGTACGACCCGGTCGCGCGCAAGCACGTCGAGTTCAAGGAAGGCAAGATCAAGTAGCCGAGGCCCCGCGCGGCTGCACGCGACTTGATACCGGACCCCGCCCGCGGCGGGGTCTTTTCGTTTGCTCCGCGCCGGCGCAGTCTCAATCCGGAACGACGTACTCGGCAAAGATCGTCCGCTGCAGCGGGAAGAAGTTGTCGTCCGACAGGAGCGTGATCCGCATCACCCCCGCCGCGTCCTCCCAGACCGAGATGCCCTCCATGTTGTCGAGCTCCATCCAGCCGGTCTCGAGGAGCGTCTCGCCGAGGTCGATGCTGTCCGGCCCGAGCGCGAACCGCCGCACGCGGGTGCGGAAGCCGAGCATCGCGAACTGCCGCTCGACGATGTAGAGGCGGCCGTCCGGCCCGATGTCGGCGCCGGTCACCAGGAACTCGCCCTCGCGCGGGATCGACAGCTCCCGGTCCCAGCGCCCGTCGCGCTTGCGGTAGATCGGGAACGGCCGGTCGAGGGCGCCGGACCGCTCCGGGATCGCGTAGATCGTGCCCGCCGCGTCCATCGCCAGCGCCTCGATCCCCGAGTTGTTCTGCAGGCGCGCGAACTCCCGCGGGGTGTCGACGTGGACGGCTGGCCCGTCGATGGCCGGATAGCGGCGGATGCGGTGGTTGGCCTCGAAGGCGAGGTAGAAGGCGCCGTCGGGGCCGAGCGCAATCGCCTCCGCGTCGGCGTCCCGGCCGGTCAGCGGCGCGCCGCGGACGCCGAGCAGCGGACCGAACCCGGTCATCACGATGCTCACGAGCCGCCCGTCCTCGCGCTGCATCTCGCCGGTGGCCCAGTGGCCCCGGTCGGTCACCGCGACGAAGCGGCGGCCCTCGTCGAGCACCTCGACCGCCGAGAAGCCGCCGAAGCCGGGATGGTCCTCGCGCCAGGTCACCAGCGCCTCGCGCTCGAGGCCGGGCGCGCCGGCGGACGCCGAGCAGGCGCCCAGCGCGCAGGCAAGGACGAGCGCGCGGATCATGGTGCGTTCAGCACCGTCACGCACTGCTCGGGCAGGTCGGCGAGGCGGACCGGCGGTCGCGGCGCCGGCGGCGGCGCGGTGGGGTCCGGCGGCTCCAGCGCCTCGGTCACCCACCAGACCGCCTCGGCGCAGCCGTCGCCCGCCGGCAGCGGGTCGGGCCGGACGCAGCCGGGCTGCCCCGCCGGGCAGTTCAGCCGAACGTGGAAATGCGTGTCGTGCCCCCACCACGGCCGGATCTTGGCGAGCCAGGCCCGGTCGCGGGCGGGCGCGTCGGCGCACATCTGCAGCTTCACCGGGCCGGTGACGAAGATCCGCTCCACCTCCGGGTCGCGCGCCGCAGCCTCGAGGATCGCGTGATGCGCCCGCGTCCAGTTGCCGTTGACCCGCCGCCCGTCGTCCGACCGCACCGTGATCGACGAGATCCGCTCGCGCTCGGCGCGGGAGAGGTCGAGCCGGTGCGGCGGCCGCATCCAGATGTCGATGTCGAGCCCGATCTGGTGGCTCGCGTGCCCCGGGATCGGCCCGCCGCGCGCCTGGGAGATGTCGCCGACATAGAGCCCCGGCCAGCCGGCGCGCACCGCCTCGCGGCTCAGCCGCTCGACGAAGGCGATCGCCTTCGGGTGTCCCCAGTGGTGGTTGCGGCTGAGCCGCATCGCCTGCCAGGTCGGCCCGCTCTCGGGCAGCTGCACGCCGCCGGCAAGGCAGCCGAGCCCGTGCCGCCCGATCGCGTGGGGCGCGTGGCTCGTCGGCGTGCCCTTCGCCGAGAAGAGGTCGCGCGCGGTCTGCGCCTCCGCCGCGGGCGAAGCCGCGAGCCCGAGCGCGAGAAGTAGGATGGGAAGTCTCATTCCGTCCGCTCGCCTGCCTCTTGTATGGTGGTTTTCACCCAGTATAGCAGGACAAGGCCGATCAGGAACTGGAGGATGACCGGGCTCACCCCAAGTCTTTGTGAGCCGGTCCACTCGGTGACGACGGCGATCATCGCCGGGCCGACGAAGGCCGTGGCCTTGCCCGACAGGGCGTAGAGCCCGAAGCCCTGCGCGTAGTCGACATGACCCTCGGCCTGGTCGACGAGCAGCGTCCGCGACGCCGCCTGGATCGTGCCCGCCATCGCCCCGAGCATGGCGCCCGCCAGCACGAACACGAGGTCGGGAATGCGCGAGCCCTCGGCTACCGGGATCAGCAGCACGCTGTTGCGGGTGGTCAGGAGCACCACGACGCAGACCGCCATCAGCACGAGGATGCCCGTCGTCACCACCGGCTTGGGCCCGAACCGGCTGTCGGCCTTGCCCCCGAGCCACGCGCCGAGCGCCCCCGTCGCCGCCGCGACGATCCCGAAGACGCCGAGCTCGAACATCCCCCAGCCGAGCACGCCCGCCGCGAAGATGCCGCCGAAGGTGAAGAGCGAGGCGAGCCCGTCGCGGTAGAACAGCGAGGAAATCAGATAGACCGGCAGCGTCCCCTTGCCCCTGATGCCGCGGATCGTCGCCGCGAGGTCGCCGAGGCCCGCCCGGAGCGCGCCGCGCGCCGAGCGCCGCGGCACGTCGGGGGTGAAGAGAAAGAGCGGGATCGCGAAGACCATGAACCACAGCGCCGTGAACGGCCCGGTCGCGCGCTCGGGCTCCCCCGTGGCGGGATCGAGCCCGAAGGCCGGCTGGAGGCCCAGCAAGGTCCGGTCGGAACCCGGGGCGGTCGCAAGCAGCGTCAGCACCAGCACCAGCGAGACGAGCCCGCCGACATAGCCGACCGCCCAGCCGGAACCCGAGATCCGCCCGATCTCCGAGCGTGGCCCGAGGGTGGGCAGCATCGCGTTGGTGAAGATCAGCGTGAACTCGGCGCCGACATAGGCAAGCACGAAGAAGGCGAGCACCACCCAGGGCTCGGCCATCCCCGGCACCCCGGCCCAGAGCCCGAAGCAGCCGGCGACGAAGGGCACCGAGAAGGCGAAGATCCAGCGCTTGCGCGCGCCCGTGCGGTCCGCCACCGCGCCGAGCGGGGCCGCGAGGAGCGCGATCGTCGCCCCCGCGATGGCCGTCGCGGTGCCCCACATCGCCTGCCCCGAGACCGGGTCGGGGGCCACGGACGAGGCGAAGTAGGGCGCGAAGATGAAGGTGAGCACCAGCGCGTAGAACGGCTGGTTCGCCCAGTCGAACAGCATCCAGGAATAGACGCCGCGGCGGCGCACCGGCGGCAGGGCGGCGATGCTCATCGGCTCGGCGGCCAGAGCCGCGCGGCCTCGGCCTCGATCCAGGCGGCGATCCAGTCGGGCAGGGCAGGGCGCCACGCGGGCTCGCCGAGCGCTGCCATCACCTTGTCGGTCGGCACGATCCCCTCCGCCCCCGTCACCGCCGAGCGGATCAGCACCGACGAGGCCGCCTCCTCGCCGCGCCACATCGTCTGCTCGAAGTAGAAGAACCGCGCGCAGCGCCCGGCGAGCCGCGAGCGCATCTCGATCCGGTCGAAGGCCCGAACCCGCCGCCGGTAGCGGATCGACGCGCCGGCGACCGCGATCCCCCACCCGGCCTCGCGCAGCGCCCGATCGACGCCGGACCGCACCATCAGCGCGATCCGCCCGAGATCGTAGAGCGTCAGCGTCCGGCCGTTGTTGAGCTCCCGCCACGGGTCGAGATCCGACGGCAGGCAGCGATGTCGCGACAGGTGGGCCTCCCCGAGCCCGAGCCGCGGCAGCCGCCGCGCCCGCGCCGTCTCGGCTGCGAAGCGGATGAGGGGATACACGGGTCGATCGGGCTCCTCGCGGCGCCGGCACGGGCTGAGCCGCCTGTTTGGCCGGAACGGCTCAGCGATGCAACCGGCGCGCGCGCTCGGTTTCCTCGACGAGGGAAGCGCCGGCCGCCACGGCCGCCTCGAACACCTCCCGCCGGCTGACGCTCCGAAGCCGCAGGTTGGTATAGCGCGTGGCGTAATGCGCCCGGCAGGCCCGGAGCACCGCCTCCGGGTCGAGCGCGATGCCCTTGGCCGCGAAGACTGCCACGTATTCCGCGACAAGCCCCTCCGCCGCCCCCAGGCCGCGCCCGCCGTAGCGCAGGATCGTGTGGAGATCGGCGCCGGCGGGCGCCGGCGCGGCCATCCCGAAGTCGATGATCGCGCAGCTCTCGCCCGTGGCCACGACGTTTCCCGTGCCGAGATCGAGATGGCAGAGGCACCCGGGCGCCGCGTCGAGCGCCGCCGCCACCCCGCCCCATCGCGCCGCCGTCGCCTGCATCGTGGCAACCAGCGCGTCGGCGCCCTGCGGTTCGATCCCGAGCTCCCTGCAGACGTCCCGCCGGCGCGGCACCCGACAGACCCGGCCGAAGCCCGCCGGCGGCAGCGGCCAGTCGCGCCCCATGTGGTCCGAGTTGAAATCCGCCACCGCCCGCACCACCGCGTCGAGGCCGGTGCGGAAGCGGCGGAACGCCTGCCCCCGCGTCGCCGGCAGCGCGTCGTCCCGCGCGAAGGCGAGGATCGTGACCAGCGTCCCCCGGCATTCGGCCAGCGGCGGCGCAAGGAGGTAATGCGCCCCGCGGCTCCTGATCTCGCCGCGGGCCCATGCCGCCCAGAACCGCGCCTCGCGGCCGCGCGACGGCACCGCCTTGACGAAGAGGTCCGCCCCCCGCCCGGCGGAGGCCAGGGCCGAGAAGAACCCGCCCCGCGTATGGCCGATCGGCTCGACCAGACGGATCTCGCCCGGCCCCGCCTCCGGCAGCGCCGCGGCAAGCTCGGGCGCCGCCAGCCGCAGCGCCG
>SKOX01000331.1 GCA_007119835.1 Paracoccaceae bacterium | reverse complement strand
TTGGTCAGGCCGGCGACGCCGTGCTTGGCGGCGGTGTAGGAGGGAATGCGGATGCCGCCCTGGAAGGCGAGCAGCGAGGCAATGTTGATGATCGCGCCGTGGGCCTGCCGGGCGAAAGCGGCGCGGGCGAAGCCCTGGGCGGTGAAGAACACCGCCTTGAGGTTGACGTCGATGACCGTGTCCCAGTCGGCCTCGGTGAAGTCGACGGCGTCGGCGCGGCGGATGAGGCCGGCGTTGTTGACCAGGATGTCGACGGGCGGCAGGTCCGCGAAGGCGCGGCCGCCGGCGAGCGGGTCGGAGAGGTCGAGATGCAGGGCCTCGCCGCGCCCGCCGGTCTGCTGGATCAGGGCGAGGGTCTCGTCGGCGGGGGAGCGGCCGGCGCAGATGACTTCGGCGCCGGCCTCGGCGAGGGCGACGGCGATCGCCTGGCCGATGCCGGTGTTGGCGCCGGTGACGAGGGCGCGGCGGCCGTCGAGGGAGAAGCGGGGGGTCATCGCAGGGCGTCCATCTCGACCATCTCGACGTCGCGGTAGTCGACGTTGTCGCCGGCCATTGCCCAGATGAAGGCATATGCCGAGGTGCCGGCGCCGCAATGGATCGACCAGGGCGGGGAGATCGCGCCCTCCTCGTTGGCGATCACCATCGAGCGGGTCTCGTCCGGCTCGCCCATGATGTGGAAGACGCGGGCCGAGGCGTCGAGGTCGAAGTAGAGGTAGGCCTCAATCCGCCGGTCGTGAACATGTGCGGGCATGGTGTTCCAGACCGAGCCGGGCGCGAGTCGGGTCATGCCGACGACGAGTTGGCAGGACGGCATGACGTCCGGATGCACGAACTGGTTGATCACCCGCTCGTTCGATGTCTCGCGGCTGCCGAGCTCGACCTTCTTCGCCTCCTCGATCTTCACCAGCCGAGTCGGATGCCTGGCGTGCGCCGGCGCCGAGACGACGTAGTACCGCCCGTCGCCCTCGAACGTCACCGGCCCCGCGCCCATGCCGAGATAGAGCATATCGCCGCGCTCCATCGCATAATCACCGTCGGAGCGCACGCGGCCCGCGCCGCCGATGTCGACGAACACCATCTCTCGCCGGCTCATGCGCGCCATCTCGGCGAGTATGTGGCCGCGGAAGGCGTCGGCCTCTTCTGGGGTGCAGGCGCCCTTCAGCACCTTCGCGAAGAGGGCGGCGGCGTCGGCCCGGGCGAGGTTCTCGGTGCGCGCGGTCGGGTGGCCGTGGTCGGTGCTGGTGGCGCCGCCCACCTACCTGAAGTACGCGCGGCGGCGAAGCGGCGCCAGATCGCGCGGCCGTCCGTCTCGGTCTCGCCGCCGTCGATTCGGGGCACGCCGAGATCGGTGAGCGACACGCCCTGCGAGCAGAGCATGCGGAAGACGTAGTGGTCGGGCGTCACGAAGAGCTGCGCCGGATCGGGGAACGCCGCGTCCTCGGCGAACCACCGCGGGTCGGTGTGGCCGTGTGGACTGATGATCGGCAGCGACTTCACGCCGTCGTAGAGCGCCCTGGCGAGGCCGCGCCCGGCCGGGTCCACCGGAAAGGCGGTCCGCGTCGAGCCACGCTCCCTTCGCAGGTCCGTCCACGGCAACCCCCCGAGCAGCCTTTCCTCTAATCAACTAATATGCTAATCTGCCTCTGCAGTCAACGAAGGACGCGGCCGGATGACCGAACTCTCGCTCCGACGCCTCGAGTCGCTGCGTGTCCCGTCGGCGGCCGATCTCGTCTTCGACGAGCTCTACCGGCAGGTGGTCGAGCTCGAACTGTCTCCGGGCACCAAGCTGTCCGAGCAGGAGGTGGCGCGGCAGATGGGGACCTCGCGCCAGCCGGTGCGCGACGCGTTCTACCGCCTGTCGCAGCTCGGCCTGATCCAGATCAGGCCGCAGCGCGCCACCACGGTTTCGCCGATCTCCGAGGAGGCCGTCTTGCACGCGCGCTTCGTGCGCACCGCACTCGAGGCCGAGACCACCCGCGCGGCGGCACGGGAGCTGACCGAGGCAGACGCGGCTGACCTGCGCGCGCTGATTGCGCGGCAGGAGGAAGCAGCGGCGGCCGGGAACAAGGTCGGCTTCCATGCGCTTGACGACAGCTTTCACCAGCGGATCTGCGCCGCGTCCGGGAACGACTTCGTCTGGGCGCTCATCCGGGAGAACAAGGCCCACATGGACCGGGTGCGCTATCTCAGTCTCAGCTTCGGCGCGCAGAGCGCGCTCGACGATCACAAGCGCATCCTCGCCGCGCTCGAGGCGCGCGATCAGGACCGTGCCGCAGAGGAAATGCGCGACCACCTTTCGCGGATCGTCGACATCCTCGCGCAGATCCGGCGCGAGACGCCGGGCATTTTCGCAGGGGGCCAGCCGTGACGCAGCGCGTTCTCGCCATAGGCGAGTGCATGGTCGAACTCGCGCCTGTCGAAGACCATCTCTACCGGCGTGGCTTTGCCGGCGACACCTACAACTTCGCCTGGTACCTGCGCCGCCTCCTGCCGTCAGACTGGAGCGTCGGCTACGGCACATGGCTCGGCACCGATGCCGTCTCCGACGAGCTGGAGGCCGCGATCGCCGCGGCCGGCATCGACACCGCCGCGATCCGGCGCACCGCCGAGCGGACGGTCGGGCTCTACATGATCGAGCTCTCGGGCGGCGAGCGGAGCTTCACCTACTGGCGCAGCCAGTCGGCGGCGCGCCTGCTCGCCTCCGACGCGGCCTGGCTCGAAGCGCAGCTGGAGGGGGCGGCGCTGGTGCTTTTCTCCGGGATCACGCTCGCCGTGGTCGAGCCGGAGGATCGCGCCACCCTGCTCTCGTCACTCGCCCGGGCGCGGAAGGCCGGCACGGTGATCGCCTTCGACCCGAACCTGCGGCCGCGCCTCTGGCCGGACACGCAGACGATGCGCGCGGCGCTGATGCAGGCCGCCGACGTGGCCGACATTGCCCTGCCCTCCTTCGAAGACGAGCACCGCCACTTCGGAGATCCAACGATCGACGCCACGCTTGAGCGCTACTGCGCTCGTGGCGCGCGCACCGTCGTGGTCAAGAACGGGGCCGACGCCATCGCCGCATGGGACGCCGCCGAGGGCGACGCTCATCTGCAGCCGCCGCGGGTCGCCGCGATCGACACGACGGCGGCGGGCGACTCGTTCAATGCCGGTTTCCTCGCCGCTCGGCTGCGCGGCGCGCCTCTGGCGGAGGCGCTCGACGCCGGCGCCCGGCTGGCAGCCGAGGTCGTGCGGCATCCGGGGGCGCTGGTGCCAGAGGCTCTGGAGAAGTTCCGCGGGAAGGCGACGAGCTGATGCGACGGACAGGACGGCAGCAGAAGCCACTTGATCTCGCTGTCCCGCGCCGCGGAGTGGTGGCTTGGGGTAGCCGGCGATATGCAGCGAATCGGATCAAAACGAGGTACAGCGCATGGACAGGCCCGATCTCCTGATGATCGTTCCGATGCCCGAACCGGTTGTGGCCGGACTCGCTCAGGACTTCACGCTGCACAGCCTCGCCGAGGCGGAGGACGCCGACGCGCTCCTCGCGCGGCTCGCACCGACGCTCCGCTTTGCGGTCACGAGCGGCCGGTGTTCGGCTTCGTTGATGGAGGCACTGCCGAAGCTCGAGGTGATCGCCTCCTACGGCGTCGGCTATGACGGCATCGACGTCGATGCGGCGGCGGCGCGCGGCATTCGCGTGACCAACACGCCCGGCGTGCTGAGCGACTGCGTGGCGGAGGTGACGCTCGGCCTGATGATCGCCCTTGCACACCGGATCCCGCAGGCCGATCGGTACGTGCGCGAGAGCCGCTGGCTTCAGGGCAACTTTCCCCTGACGGCGGAGCTGACCGGTGCGCGGGCAGGCATCCTCGGCCTCGGGCGCATCGGCAAGGAGATCGCGCGCCGGCTCGAGGCGTTCCGGATGGAGGTCGCCTATCACGGACGCCGCGAGCAGGCGGACGTGCCGTACCGCTATTTTGCCGACCTCGAGGCGATGGCGCGGGCGGTCGACTGGCTGGTGGTGATCGCTCCGGGTTCTTCGGCGACGCAGGGCATCGTCAGCCGCCGGATCATGGAGGCGCTGGGGCCGGAGGGGTGCCTCGTCAACGTCGCTCGCGGCTCCCTGGTGGACGAGCCCGCGATGGTCGAGCTTCTGGCCACCGGTCAGCTCGGCGGCGCGGCGCTCGACGTCTTCGCGGATGAGCCACACGTGCCGGAGGCCCTCTTCGGGCTCGAAAACGTCGTCCTGCTGCCCCATCAGGGCAGCGCCACGCACCGGACCCGCAAGGCGATGGGCGACCTCGTCGTGGCGAACCTCCTCGCCCACAAGCGTGGCGAGCCGCTCTTGACACCAGTGACGTGACGCCGACATGTGCGGCCGCGCTCGCCGCTCATCATCATGTTGGCTGATCCGATCCAGAAGGCAGGGGCCGCGCGTGACTTCCTGCAAGACGGCAGCTGCTCTCGGGATCGGGCGGCTCGAAGGCCTCAGGCCGGCATGGTGAGCCCGTAACGCCCGGCGAGGCGGGCGAAGGCTTCTATGGTCTCGGGGTCGAGCGGGATGCCCTCTTCGCGCCGGCGCCGGCCCTCGCTCCATTCGCGGTCGCCGGGCGCCAGAACCTCCCTGCCTGGCCGCGGCGCGCAGGCGCGCAGCGTCTCGCGGTAGTGGCGCATGCCCGCGGCGAAGCCATCCGGCGCGCCGAAGAAGCCGGGATCGAGCGCGAGAACGAATGCGCCGAGCCCCCTCGGCGTTGCGAAGTCGGGCCCGTTCATCGGCAGGATCTCGCGGCTGGGCCGCATGCCGGCGAGGACGACGCTCAGGACTTCGACGAGCCCCGCGAGGCCGGCGCCCTTGAAGCCGTAATCGCCCCCGAGCGGCGCGAGCATGCTCGCGCGGCCGGGGTCCGTCGCGTCGGCGCCATCCTCGGTCGAGGCGACCCCTGACGGCAGCGGCTGACCCAGGGCCTTCTGGCGCTGGATCCGGTTGTAGGTGATGGCGCTGGTCGCCATGTCGAGCAGCCAGGGATCTTCGCCCGCCACGGGGACGGCGACCGCGATCGGGTTGGTGCCGTGAAAGCGCTCGGCGCCATCGTGGAGCCGCATGAACGCGTCCGAATTGCTGGTGACGAGACCGATCATGCCGTGCTCGGCCGCACGCAGCGCGAAGGCGCCCGCGGGCCCGAAATGCGACGTGTTGCGGATCGAGACGGCGCCGACGCCGAGCCGCTTCGCGAGGCGAACGGCATGATCCATCGCCGTGTAGGCCGCCAGCGCCCCGTGCGCGTGGTCGGCGTCGAGGACCGCCGTCGCGCCGCGCTCGGAGAGGAGCTCGAGGTGCGGGCGTCCGTTCAGCCGCCCGCCCTCGAGCCCGCGGACGTAGTGTTCGAGCAGGCGCACGCCGTGGCTGTCGACCCCGAGGCGGGAGGCGTGCAGCATCGCCGCCGTCGCGGCTTCGGCGGTAGCCTCGTCCGCACCCGCCGCCGCGAGAACCGCGCGGCAGAAGTCGGCGAGCGGGGCCTCGGCCACGGCGCTCACGGCCGCAGCCCCAGCGTCGGATGCGCGAGCGCCGCCATGATCCCGCGCAGCTCGGCAAGGCCCTTCAGCCGGCCGATGCGCGGATAGCCGGGCTGGCCGCGACGGCCGAGGTCGTCGAGGATGTCCTGGCCGTGGTCGGGCCGCATCGGAATATCGGCGTCCGCCCTGCCCCCGGTGCGGCGCCGCGCCTCCTCGCGCAGGACGGCAGCGATGACGGCGACCATGTCGGTGCCGCCCTCGAGATGGCGGTCCTCGAAGAAGGAACAGGGAATGTCGGCGTCTTCGCGGGTGACGTTGCGCAGGTGCAGGAAGTGCACCCGCGGCCCGAGCCGCGCCATCATGCCCGGCAGGTCGTTGTCGGGCCGCGCGCCGAGCGAGCCGGTGCAGAGCGTGACGCCGCTGGCGGGACTCGGCACGGCATCGAGCATGGCGTCGTAGTCGGCTTCGGTCGACATCACGCGCGGCAGGCCGAGCAGCGCCCAGGGCGGATCGTCGGGGTGGCAGCAGAGCCTCAGGCCGAGGCGCTCGGCGGTCGGCACCACCTCGGCGAGGAAGTCGATCAGGTTCGCGCGCAGCCGCTCGGCAGGCAGCCCCGCGTATTCGGCGAGATGCCGGCGCACGTCCTTAAGCGTGAAGGTCTCCGCTGCCCCCGGCAGGCCTGCCGTGACGTTGCGGGCGAGCTCCGCCTTCCGGTCGTCGTCCATGCCGGCGTGGCGTGCCTCGGCGGCGTCGCGAACGGCATCCGGGTAATCCTCCGC
>SKOX01000184.1 GCA_007119835.1 Paracoccaceae bacterium | reverse complement strand
GCCGCCGTTCGGTCTCAACAATCACCGCGTGACGCATCCTATCCCCCAAGCCACGACAAGGGGAGGATAGGTCTGATCGCGCACCTTCAGAAGGCGGTCACAACCGGGCCGTTACCCTTCAGCTTACGCGCGCTGCACGGATCTGCTCGGCCTCCTCGAGCCAGCCGGGACGCATCTCGGGGGCGGAAGCGAGCAGGATCTCGGTGTAGGAGTCGAAGGGTGGCGACAGCACGGCCTGCTTCGGGCCCTGCCGGACCACTTCGCCGCGGTGCATGACGGCGATCGTATCGGCGATCACCCGGACGGTGGCGAGGTCGTGGGTGATGAAGAGGTAGGCCACGTCCTCCCGCTCCTGCAGCCGCTGGAGAAGCTTCAGGATACCGTCGGCCACGAGTGGATCGAGGGCGCTCGTCACCTCGTCGCAGATCACGAGCTTGGGGCGGGCCGCGAGGGCGCGGGCGATAGCGACGCGCTGCTTCTGCCCGCCGGAGAGCTCCGCCGGGTAGCGCCCGGCGAAGCCGTCGCCGAGCTCGATCGCGTCGAGGAGTTCCTGCACGCGCTCGCGGCGGGCGCGGCCGCGCATCCCGAAGTAGAACGACAGCGGGCGGCCGATGATGGTCTCTACGCTCTGGCGCGGGTTCATCGCGGTGTCGGCCATCTGGTAGATCATCTGGATGGCGCGCAGGTCCTCGCGCGGGCGATCCGCGAGGCGGGGGGCGAGGCGGCGGCCCTCGAAGGAGATGTGGCCTTCGGACGGCGACAGCAGGCCGGTGACGACCCGGGCGAGGGTGGACTTGCCCGAGCCGCTCTCGCCGACCACGGCGAGCGTGCGGCCGGCGGCGACCTCGGTCGTGACGGTGTCCAGGATGGTCGGGCCGCCGCGGTAGGCGGCAGTCACGCCCTCGATGCGGAGGACGGGCGGCAGGAGCGAGCGCGGCTCGCGGGCGACCTGGCGGACGGAGACGAGCGCGCGGGTGTAGTCCTCGCGCGGGGCGGCGATGATCTGGGCTGTCTCGCCGGTCTCGACGACCTTGCCGTCGCGGAGCACGGTGATGCGGTCGGCGACCTGGGCGACCACGGCGAGGTCGTGGGTGATGTAGAGGGCGGCGACGCCGGTTTCGGCAATGGCGGTCTTGATGGCGCGCAGGACGCCCATCTGGGTGGTGACGTCGAGCGCGGTGGTGGGCTCGTCGAAGACGATGAGGGCGGGCTTCGGGCACAGGGCCATGGCGGTCATGGCGCGCTGGAGCTGGCCGCCGGAGACCTGGTGTGGGTAGCGGTTTCCGATGGTCTCGGGCTCGGGGAGGCCGAGCTTGGCGAAGAGCTGCCGCGCGCGGTCCTCGGCGCGGCGGCGGGGGAGGATGCCGTGGTGCACCGTCGCCTCGACGACCTGGTCGATCAGGCGGTGGGCGGGGTTGAAGGCGGCGGCGGCCGATTGCGCGACATAGGTGACGGTGCGGCCGCGGATGCGGCGAAGCTCGCCCGGGCCGGCGGCGACGAGGTCGTGTCCGTCGAGCCGGACGGTGCCGCCGGTGATGGCGGCGCTTTCGCGGCCATAGCCGAGGGCGGCGAGGCCGACGGTGGATTTCCCAGCACCGGACTCGCCGATGAGGCCCATGACTTCGCCGCGGGCGAGCGTGAGGGAGATGCCGTCGACAAGGATGACTTGCCGGGGCTTCTCGCCGGGCGCGCGGCCGGCGGCCGCGATGCGGAGGTTCTCGATGGTGAGGAGGGGCTCAGACACCGCGCGCGCCCCTCAGGCTTGCGGTGCGCTTCAGCGCCCAGTCCGCCACGAGATTGACGGAGATGGCGAGGGCGGCGATGGCCCCGGCGGGCAGGAGCGCGGCCGGGACGCCGAAGACGATGCCCTCGCGGTTCTCGCGCACCATCGAGCCCCAGTCGGCGTCCGGCGGCTGGACGCCCAGGCCGAGGAAGGAGAGCGAGGAGAGGAAGAGGACGGCGAAGATGAAGCGCAGGCCGAGCTCGGCCACGAGGGGGGCGAGGGCGTTGGGCAGGATCTCGCGGAAGACGATCCATGCGCGGCCCTCGCCGCGGAGGCGGGCGGCCTCGACGTAGTCCATGACCGCGATGTCGGCGGCGACGGCGCGGGAAAGTCGGAAGACGCGGGTGGAGTCGAGCACGCCCATGACGACGATCAGGAGGGGGATGGTGGAGGGTACCACCGAGAGGATGACGAGGGCGAAGATCAGGGTCGGGATTGACATCAGGAGGTCGATCATGCGCGACAGCCCCATGTCGACCCAGCCGCCCCAGACGGCGGCGAAAAAGCCGAGGATGGAGCCCAGGGTGAACGCAAGGGCGGTGGCAAGGCCCGCGATCAGCAGCGTGGTCTGGGCACCCCAGATCAGGCGCGAGAGGATGTCGCGGCCGAGGTTGTCGGTCCCGAGCAGGAATTCAGGGGAACGCTCGCCCCAGACCACCCCGACGATCTGGCCCTGGCCGTAGGGGGCGACCCAGGGGGCGAGGATCGCCGCGGCGAGGATCGTGACGGTGACGACGAGGCCGATCGCCGCTGTCAGCGGCATCCTCATCGCGGGTGCCTCAGGCGCGGATTGGCGAGGATCGAGACGATGTCGGCGACGAGGTTGAGGCCGATATAGACGGCGGCGAAGATCAGGGCGGTCGCCTGGATCACCGGCACGTCGCGGCGGGCGACGTGGTCGACGAGATACTGGCCCATGCCGGGGTAGACGAAGATCACCTCCACGACGACGACGCCGACGATGAGGTAGGCGAGGTTGATCGTCACCACGTTGACGATGGGGGCGACGGCGTTCGGCAGGGCGTGACGGCGGATGATGTCGAAGCGGCGCAGGCCCTTGAGCTCGGCCGTCTCGATGTAGGGCGACTGCATGACGTTGAGGATCGCGGCGCGGGTCATGCGCATCATGTGGGCGAGGACGACGAGGGTGAGGGTGGCGACGGGAAGCGCGATGGCCTCGAGACGCTGGCCGAGGGTCATGCCGGCATGGACGGTGGAGAAGGAGGGAAACCAGCCGAGCTGGACCGCGACGAAGTAGATCAGCAGGTAGCCGATGAAGAATTCGGGCAGCGAGATTGCGGTCAGGGTGGTGCCGGAGATGACGCGGTCGGGCCAGCGGCCCTGGTAGCGCACGGCGAGGAGGCCGAGCAGGAGCGCGAGGGGGACGGCGACAATCGCGGCGCAGGCGGCGAGGAACAGGGTGTTGGAAAGGCGCCGGCCGATCGAGGTCGCGATGTCGGCCCGGTTGGTCAGCGACTGGCCGAGATCGCCCTGCAGGACGCCCCACAGCCAGTCGAGGTAGCGGATGTGGGGCGGGTCGTAGAGGCCGAGCTCGAGCCGGAGGTTGTGGAGGGCCTGCTCCGTCGCGGCCTGGCCGAGGATCGCCTGGGCGACGTCGCCGGGCAGGATCATGGTGCCGACGAAGATCAGGACTGAGACGGCCCAGAGCAGGAGGACGCCCAGCGCGATGCGCTGGGCGATCAGGGTCAGAAGGGGGAAGCGCCGCACGCCTTCCGTCAGGCCGAATTCAGCCAGACCCGCGATGCGGCGCGGAGGTTCGACGTCTCGTGGTTCGGGTCGGCCACCCAGCCCTGGACGTCCTCGCGGCGGCCGTCGAGGAAGTTGTTGAACATCGGCAGAATGAGGCCGCCGTCGTCGCGGACCATGTGGGCCGCATCGCGGTAGAGCTCGGCCCGGCGGTTCTCGTCGAGCTCGGCACGGGCCTCGAAGATGGTCTCGTCGAAATCCTCCCGCTTGAAGCGGGTGTCGTTCCACTCGGCCGAGGAGATGTAGGCGGTGGAATACATCGCGTCCTGCGTCGGGCGGCCGCCCCAGTAGGAGGCGCAGAACGGCTGCGCGTTCCACACTTCGGTCCAGTAGCCGTCGCCCGGCTCGCGCTGGACCTGGATGTTGATGCCCGCCGCCTGGGCCTGCTGCGCATAGAGGAGGGCGGCGTCGACGGCACCGGGGAAGGCGACGTCGGCGGTGCGGAGCACGATCGGGCCGGAGTGGCCCGAGCGCTCGTAGTAGTGGCGGGCCTCGTCGGGATCGTAGGCGCGCTGCTCGATGCCCTGCGGGTAGAGCGCATAGGCCTCGTTGATGGGAAAGTCGTTGCCCACCGAACCGTGGCCCTGGAGGATCTGGGTGATCATCTGCTCGCGGTCGATGGCGAGCTTGAGCGCCATGCGGACGTCCGGGTTGTCGAACGGCGCCGTGTCGCAGTGCATGACGAAGACGTAGTGGCCCTTCGACGGGACGGATTCGATCACCACGCCGGGCGCGCGGGCGAGGAGGTCTACCGTGCGGGGCTCGACGCGGTTGATGATGTGGACCTGGCCTGCCTGCAGCGCCGACATGCGCGCGGTGGCGTCGTTCATCACGATGATCTCGACGCTGTCGACGTGGCCAACATCGTCGCGCCAGTAACCGTCGTAGCGCAGTCCGACATGGCGGACGCCGGGCTCGTTGACTTCGACCTTGTAGGGGCCGGTGCCGATCCCCGCCGCAGGGCCGTCGAAGCCGCCGTTCGGCTGGATGACGAGGTGGTAGTCGGTGAGCAGATACGGCAGGTCGGCATTGCCGCGCGCGAGGCGGAAGACGACGTCGCGACCGTCGACGGAGATCTCCTCGATGTCGGTCAGGATGCCGTAGGCCGCCGACTGGGTGTCCTCGTCGGAGTGGCGGCGGATCGTCTGGGCCACGTCCTCCGGCGTCATCTCCTGGCCGTTGTGGAAGGTGACGCCCTGCCGGATCCGGAAGCGCCATTCAACGGCATCGTCGGATGCCTCCCAGCTTTCCGCGAGCAGCGGCCGGGCCGAGCCGTCCTCGGCGGACTGCACCACGAGCGTCTCGCCCCACGTCATGCCGAAATTCTGCGGCACCTGCGTCAGCCAGGTCGCGGGGTCGAGGCTGTTGGTGGACTCGCCGCCGGAGAGCCCCATGCGGAGCGCGCCGCCGCGGACGGGCCCCTCCGCCCGGACCGCTCGTGCGAGCATGGTGTTGGCAAAGCCGGCTCCGACGCCGAGCGCCACGGCGCGCCCGAGGAACGCGCGCCGGTCGAGCCGGCCCTTCGCCACCAGGCGGCTGAGGTAGCTCAGTTCTCTCGACATTCGACCGCTCCTTCATGATCTGCATCCCTTACCCTTGGCCCAGAGTGACGCGCCACGCAACTCCTGAGACGGGTTCGAGAACGCACGTGCGCAGACCGGATGATTGCGCGCAGGGCACGCTGACTGGTCCGTGCCGGGGTGTGCGCCTGCCTGCTGATCGGTTGGCACGCCTTCGGAATGACCGCTCCGGGGCACGGCGTCCGGCGTCCGGCGCCCTGCGCGTCGGTCCGGAGGCTGGGAAGTGGTCGGATCCCGGTGCGGCAGTGGAACGATTCGCCGAGGCGTCGGTTCGCTTTCTGCGATTTCCGAAAACAGGAAAGGGCTCGGGATGAGACGCTTCGCAGGCAGCCTGGCCGTGTTGATCGTCGCGGGCAGCGCGGCCCAGGCACAGGACGCGGCGCTTGACGCCCAGGATGTGCGTGGCTTTCTCGAACCTCTCGGGGAACGGGCGGAGGAGGCGATCGAAGCGGGCGACTGGCGCGGGATCCAGGCCTGGCTGGCCGCCCAACGTCGCCCCTGGCCGCTCGCTGCGCTACGCCAAGGGCTCCGCGCGCGGCCTCCTACACCACCAGAAGGGGCACAACCCGAGCGATCTCGGTGCTCGCGGCGATCGGCGTGCGCCGGGACGGGCAGAAGGTCCTGCTGGCGATCCGGAACATGGGCGGGGAGAGCACGGCGGCGTGGCGGGCGTTTCTCGGCGACCTCGATGCCCGTGGCCTGAAAGCGCCGGACTTCGTCATCGTCGACGGCGCTCCGGGCCTCGAGGCGGCGCTGACCGAGCTGTGGCCCGAGGCGCCGGTCCAGCGCTGCACGGTGCACAAGCACCGCAACCTGCTCGCCCACGCGCCGAAGGCGCTGCACGACGAGATCACCGAGGCCTACCGCGACATGGTCTATGCCAAGACGAAGGCGCAGATCGAGGCGCGCCACAAGGCGTTCCTGCGCAAATGGCGGCTGAAGTGCCCTGCGGTCGCCGGCAGCCTCGAAGAGGCCGGCGACCGGCTGTTCACCTTCGCCCGCCTCGACCCGTCGCAGTGGAAGTCGGCGCGGACGACGGATGTGATCGACAAGACCCTGGTTGCGTCTGGTGCTATCCTTCCTTGCGCGGGCGACCTCGTGGCGAAGAGCGAGCGCGTCGGCTGAAAGCGCTGCCGGGCAGCCTGAGCAGACCCTG
>SKOX01000088.1 GCA_007119835.1 Paracoccaceae bacterium | reverse complement strand
GGCCGCGCCGCCGCGCTGGCGTGCGACCGCGGGCGGGCAGGCGCGAACGACGTGCAGTCGCGCTGCTTCTGTGGCACCCATTCTCGCGGCATAGTGGAGACCGCCATGGCGCAGCTCGCCCTCGACGACCATCCGAGCCGCTACCCGCTCGTCAACGAGCTGCATGCGCGGCCCTTTCCCGAGCTGACGGCGCCCTGCCGCGCGGTCTATCTCGCGATCAAGGAGCCCGAGAACGCCGCCGAGCGCGACAAGACGCGGGACTTCGCGCACCTGATCGCGCTGCTCGACCGCTACGGCGCGGCGCATCCCGCGCCGGGGGCGAGCCACTATTCCGGGCGGTTGGGGCGGCATTTCCTCAAGTGGGAGATGCACACCGAGTTCGTGACCTACACCCTCTTCGGCGACGACGTCGCCGAGCGGCCGTTCTCGGGCGAGATGTTCCGGCTCTTCCCGGAGGACTGGCTGCGCGCGGCGCCCGGGCGGGTGGTGGCCTCGGCGATCGTCCGGGTCGACCAGGCCTCGGGCGAGGCGGTGCAGCAGACGATCCAGGAGGAGGTGCCTCGCTGGTTCGTGCCCGAAAGCCTCGCCGTGAGCCGGGTCCTCGACGGCGACGCCGTGGTCGCCTCCGACTTCCGGCTCGACGAGCACGGCCACGCCCGCCTCGCCGTCCTGGCGCAGCCGAGCATCGGGACGCGGCGGCTCGGGCGGATCGTGCAGCGCCTGCTCGAGATCGAGACCTACAAGGCGATGGCGATGCTGACCCTGCCCCAGGCGCGCATGGTCGCAACCGCGGTTGCCCGCCTCGACCGGGAGCTGTCGGACGTCGTCGCGGCGATGGCGGCGGGCAGGGGCGAGGAGGCCGAGACCCTCGACCAGCTGCTGAAGATGGCGGCCGAGATCGAGTTCCTGTCCTCGACCACCGCCTTCCGCTTCGGCGCGGCGGAAGCCTATGCCGCGATCGTCTGGCAGCGGATCGAGGTGCTGCGCGAGGAGCGGGTCGGCGGGCGGCAGCTCTTCGTCGAGTTCATGATGCGGCGGTTCGATCCGGCGATGCGCACCTGCCGGTCGGCGAAGGCGCGCCTCGACGAGCTCTCCGCCCGGGCGGAGCGGGCGTCGAACCTGCTCCGCACCCGGGTCGACGTCGGCAACCAGGCGGCGAACCAGGCGACGCTGAAGGCGATGGACCGCCGGGCGGCGCTGCAGCTGAGGCTTCAGGAGACCGTGGAGGGGCTGTCGGTGGTTGCGATCAGCTACTATGCTGTGCAGCTCGCCTCGGGCTTCGCCGCGCCGCTGCTCGAGCCCTTCGGGATCGGCCGGAACGCGGTGCTGGCGGTCCTGACGATCCCGGTGGTCCTCGTGGTCTGGTACTTCGTCCGCCGCATCCGCCGCCGCATCACCGAGCCGGACGGCGGCGCCCCCTGAAGCCGGACGGCGGCGCCCCCTGAAGCCGGACGGCGGCTCCCCCTGAGGCCGGACGGCCGGGCGTCCGGCCGTCTGCGCTCGACGCGTCACTGTCACGCTCGACCATCCTGCCTGGGACACCAACCCGGCCTATCCCTCGCCGATTGTCGGAACGCTTCCGCCTGCTGCCGCCCGCCGGATGAACGCGATCCGTTCGCCGATACGCGCCCGGCGAGCGGCCAGCGCTTCCCGCCGCGACTCGCCGCGTCGCCCGTTCACGGTCGAGCATCGCAGGAAGCGAAGGCTTAGCCTGCCGGGAAAGGCGGTGCAGCGATGTCCGACACTCGATCCCCAGCAGTCCGCTTCGCGGAGAGCGTACTCGTTCGGGCGGTGGAGACGCTGATCCGGCGCTGCGCGCCGGAACTCCCGATGCTCGTCCACAACGAGCGTCTGGCGGACGCGCAGTTCTACACCCTGCTCGAGTCGGCCGAGCAGCTTCAGTTCGAGGAGCCGCTCGACGCCTTCGCGCTCGAACAGTTGTCGGCGTGCTCAGCGCGCTGAACGTCGCGTTCCTGTCCTGCTGCGCGATCTCGCGTGCTCCCGACCGCGACAGCCCTCCCCCGCCGGGAAAGGTGGACCTCGAGCTCCGGAACACCGGAGTCACCGCCCTCGTCCAGATCACCCGCGGGGCCGCGCGCATAATCGCAGTCGCAATTTCCGGAGACGAGGGCGAGGCCCTCGTCAAGGACGCGAACACCAAGCTGAACGGGGTGCTCGAAGAGATCTCGGCGAGGGTCGCGCGGGAGCGATAGCCGAACAGCGACGGCCCCGGCCATCCGCTTCGCCGGGGCCAGACTGCCCGTCATCGCTTCGGCGGTGGCGGTCCTCCTCTCGATCCTGCGGGTCGTCCCCCGCGCCCGGATCTCGTCCGGAGCTCAGGGCCTCTTGTCGTCCTCTGCTCGGGCTCTTCCTTGCCCCTTGGCTTCGAGGACTTCGGTTGTGTCTCGGCCAGAAGGAACATCGGATGAACCTCGACAAGATCATCGAACTGATCGCAGAGCAGATCGCCAGGGAGGTTCTCGAAGATTCCGAAGACCACCCGGACCGCGAGGCAGAAGAGGAGCCCGCGATGAGCCGGATGCTATGGCGGATGGCACAGTCACTCAAGCGCGACGAGAGCAGGATCCGGTTCTTCAGGGTCTGGTGCCAGCGCTCGATCTTGCCTTGGGTCTGGGGGTGGCGAGGCGCGCCCCGGATATGGCGCATGCCCTTGTCCTCGAGCCGGTCGGCGAGGGCGCCGGCGACATAGGACGAGCCGTTGTCGCTGAGGAGCCGCGGCTTGTGGGCGATTCGACGCTGTCGCAGCCGGACGCTGCGAGAGCGAGGTCCAGCGTCTCCGTGACATCCTCGGCCCGCATGGTGGTGCAGAGCTTCCAGGCGACGATGTACCGGGAATGGTCGTCGAGGATCGTCGAGAGGTAGAACCACCGCCATTGAGTACCTGCTGCGAGACGTCGGGGGGTCATTTACCCACGGCGCCAGCGTCCCTTCCGGCACGCGTCGAGGTGACGTTCCGGTCCACCGCCGGACGGCTCGCGCGGAGCCGGTCAACTCCCCATCGCCGCGCAGCGGGCCGTGGGCCGCCCAGGCGCACGACGGGGTCCCTTCGGGCGCGCCGGCACGCAGGTGCCGGTCCGCCACCCGGGCCGAAATGAAGAGCTGGAGCCAGCCGTCGCGCGACGCCTCGATCGCGCCATCGAACCAGGGCCGCAGATGCGCGAGCCCATGGACCGGATGCGGCACGAGCGCGACACGCTCGAACACCGGCAGAGCCGCGCCGGAATGCGTGCAGCGCCTGGAGCAGCGCCGCCACGTATAGATTCAAGACATGCCGCGTCTCGCCCTCCAGCCGCATCACCCAGGATTCCCGCACGAGCAAACCGCCCGAGACCTGCCGCACGGTGATCAACTCGTGGGTAGCATGATGCGGCGGCGGCCGCGATCCGGCCCAGGGCCTCCCTCACCGTACGCGAGCCGAGCGCCACGCGACCGATCAGTCCGAGTTCCCGAAGGCTCGCCGCCGACACGAGTCGGCAGGGAAGGTCGGCGCCGTCGTCCCGGCTCGCTGCGGCGACGAAAGCGATGGCCGGAATGAGCGGGATCGGCAGGTCGGGCTCGCCATGCGGAAAATAGCCGAGGTCGGCCGCCCGCAGCCGAGCCTCGAGGGGGCGTCCATTCGCCAGCATCCAGCGCATGAAAGGCACCAGTGCTCCCGAACGGATCAGAGGGATCGGGCCGACCATCGTCACCCTTCTGTCCTGCGCCAGCAGAATGGCACGTGCACGGGCCGACGGTCTCGGCGCGCGAAGGCAAGTCAGAGCGCGGCCTCTGTGCTAAGAACCACTCCGGTAAGCCAATCGAGGACCGGCAGCCAATTTCCGGCAGCCAATTTCCGGCAGTTGCACGGAAGTTATCAGATGAGCGACCCATTCTCATCATCCTTCTGTGCGACGGCGCCCGACGCGCTCGTGCCGCGTTCGACATCATCCAGGTCTTCACGGCCGGCACCCGGCCCGAAGCGGTGAGCTACGTGCCAGGTACGGCTGGGTATCGCTCGGCTTGGGAGGCGACTGTCAAGGCCGCCGAAGACGCCAACGACCCCGGAACCTTCACGGCGTTTATCGGCTACGAATGGACCTCACAACCCGGGGGCAACAATCTCCATCGCAACGTGATTTACCGCGACGGCGCATCCCGTGCGCTGCAGATGGAGCCCATGGTCACGGCGCGGCCCTATGGCAGCGACGACCCATGCGATCTCTGGAGGTGGATGGAGAGCTACGAGGAGAGGACCGGCGGCAGAGTCCTTGCTATTCCACATTACGGCAACCTCTCTGGCGGCATGATGTTCTCTTTGATCGAGGCGGGCGACGGCGCGCCCATCGACGCCGCCTATGCTCAAACGCGCGCGCGCTGGGAGCCGATCTACGAGGTCACCCAGATGAAGGGCGACGGCGAGGCCCACCCCTTCCTGTCGCCGAACGACGAGTTCGCGGACTACGAGACCTGGGACAAGGCCAACATCGCGGTGACGCAGCCGACGACGAGCGACGCGCTGGAGTTCATGTACGCGCGCTCGGCGCTCAAGAACGGCCTCGCGCTCGCGCAGGAACTCGGGACCAACCCGTTCAAGTTCGGGATGATCGGCTCGACCGATTCCCACACCGGGCTCGCGACGGCCGAGGAGGACAACTTCTTCGGCAAGGTGACTTCGATGGAGCCGAGCGAGGAGCGCGTCCGCCGACCCTTCATGCAGCAGGGCGGCATCACGATCATGGAATGGGAGGTCGCGGCCTCGGGCTATGCTGCCGTGTGGGCGGCTGAGAACACGCACGAGGCGATCTTCGACGCGATGGAGCGCAAGGAAGTCTACGCCACGACCGGCCCGCGTATGGTGGTGCGCTTCTTCGGCGGCTGGGACTTCGTGCCGGAGGACGCCCAGAGCCGCACCCCCTCGGCTACCGGCTACACGCGCGGCGTGCCGATGGGCGGTGACCTGTCCGACGCGCCGGAGGGCGTCGCTCCACGCTTCCTCGTGGCCGCCCTGCGCGACCCGATCGGCGCGAACCTCGACCGGGTCCAGATCGTCAAGGGCTGGCTCGACGCCGACGGTGCGCTCCACGAGAAGGTCTACGACGTCGCCTGGGGCGACGACCGCACGCCCGGCGAGGACGGCAGCCTGCCGGCGGTCGGCAGCACTGTCGATATCGAGAACGCCACCTGGACCAATACGATCGGTGCGCCCGAGCTCATCACTGTTTGGGAGGACTCCGATTTCGACCCGGCGGCCCGCGCCTTCTACTACGCCCGCGTGTTGGAAATTCCGACGCCGCGCTGGACCGCCTATGACGCGCGGTACTTCGAGATCGACGACATGGACCCCGCAGTCCCGATGACCACCCAGGAGCGCGCCTACACCTCGCCGAACTGGTACAGCCCGGACTGATGCGCCGGATCGTCCTCCCTGCCGCCGCCCTCTTCGCCCTTGCCGCCGAGCCGGCGGCGGCCTGCCTCGTCTGCATCGCCCTGCCCGAGCGCACAGTGGCTGACCAGGTGATCGAGGCCCAGACCGCCGTCCTCGCCCGCGAGGACCCGGAGAAGCCCTTCGCCTTCGCCCCCGTCGTCGCGGTGAAGGGCGACGCCGCGGGCCCGGCCATCCCCGGCCTCGTCGACAGCGCGACCCGCCGCCGCCTTGCCGCCGATCCCGAAGCCGCGGTGCTTTTCGCCCGCGACGCGGACGGCTGGACCCGCCTCGCCGACGCCACGCCCGAGCTTCGGGTCACCGTGGAGACGATCCTCGCCGCCGCACCGGCCTGGGACGCGGAGGCCGACCACGCTTCGCGCTTCGTCTTCTTCGCCGCGCGCCACGACCACGCGGACGCGGGCGTCCGCGCCCTCGCGCTCGCCGAGATCTCGCGCGCCCCCTACGCCCTGATCCGAACCATCAACCCGCGGCTCGGCCGGGCCGAGGTCGTGCGCCTGATGCGCGATCCTAAGATGGCGGAATGGGCGCCGATCCACATCCTCTTCCTCGGGCTCTCGGACGACCCCGAGGATCACGCCTTCGTCCGCCGCGCCTTCGAGGCGGCCTCCGTCCGCGGCGGCCTGCATCTCGCAGCCTGGGCGACCGCGCTCGCCGAGATCGACGGCCCGCCGGCCATCGACCGGCTGCGGGCACTCTACTTCGAGGAGCCTAGCCGCACCCCGGAAGACCTCGCCGTGGCCGGCCCGCCCTCGCCCATGAGGGCCATGTCGCGGGCGGCGGCTTCGTCACCGGCTTCCTCCACCCGCTGCTCGGCCTCGACCATGTCGCGGCGATGGTCGCGGTCGGGC
>SKOX01000383.1 GCA_007119835.1 Paracoccaceae bacterium | reverse complement strand
GTCGCTCCTCGAGCGTCATCTCCCGTCGGCCCACGTAGTCCGAGGTGTACCGCGCCGCCTGTTGGTCGGATCCGTAGCTCATCTTCTCACTCCCGCAACGGGTCTGCCCCGTCGAGTCACTCGGTTTGCTCGCCGGTCGTCTCGGTCGAGCCGCCGCCGCCGGGGCTGCGGCAGGTGCTCGACACCCAGGGCGCGAAGGCGGTGGCCGACTGGATGCTCGCCCAGACCCGGGTGCTCGTGACCGACACGACGATGCGCGACGGGCATCAGAGCCTGCTCGCGACCCGGATGCGGTCCTTCGACATGATCGAGGTCGCGCCGGCCTACGCGCACCGGCTGCCGGAGCTGTTCTCGGTGGAATGCTGGGGCGGCGCCACCTTCGACGTGGCGTACCGCTTCCTGCAGGAATGCCCGTGGCAGCGGCTGCGCGACCTGCGCACGCGGATGCCGAACCTGATGACCCAGATGCTGCTGCGCGCCTCGAACGGGGTCGGGTACACCAACTACCCCGACAACGTCGTCGAGGCCTTCGTCGGCCAGGCGGCGTCGTCGGGCGTCGACGTCTTCCGGGTCTTCGACTCGCTCAACTGGGTGGAGAACATGCGGGTGGCGATGGATGCGGTGATCGCCACCGGCAAGATCTGCGAGGGCGCGATCTGCTACACCGGCGACATCCACGACCCGGACCGCGCCAAGTACGACCTCGACTATTACGTCCGGATGGGCCGCGATCTGCGCGACGCCGGCGCGCACGTGCTCGGCGTCAAGGACATGGCGGGGCTGCTCAAGCCCGCCGCGGCGCGCGTGCTGGTGCGGGCGCTGAAGGAGGAGGTCGGCCTGCCGGTGCATCTCCACACCCACGACACGAGCGGGATCGGCGCCGCGACGCTGCTCGCCGCGACCGAGGCGGGGGTCGACGCGATCGACGCGGCGATGGACGCGATGTCGGGCGGCACGTCGCAGCCCTGCCTCGGCTCGATCGTCGAGGCGCTGCGCCACACCGAGCGGGACACCGGCCTCGAAATCGACGCGGTCCGGGCGATCTCGGACTACTGGGGCGCGGTCCGGGCGCAGTACGTGCCCTTCGAGGAGGGGCTGACGGCCCCGGCGTCCGAGGTCTACCTCCACGAGATGCCGGGCGGGCAGTTCACCAACCTCAAGGCCCAGGCCCGCTCCATGGGTCTCGCCGAGCGCTGGCCGGAGGTCGCCCGCACCTATGCCGAGGTCAACCGGATGTTCGGCGACATCGTCAAGGTAACGCCGTCCTCCAAGGTCGTGGGCGACATGGCGCTGATGATGGTGACCCAGGGGCTCACGCGCGAGCAGGTCGAGGACCCGAACCACGACGTCGCCTTCCCCGATTCGGTCGTCGACATGCTGAAGGGCAACCTCGGCCAGCCGCCGGGGGGCTGGCCGGAGGGGCTGGTCAGGAAGGCGCTGAAGGGCCAGGAGCCGCTCACCGTTCGGCCCGGCTCCGTGATGCCGGCCGCCGATCTCGAGGCGAAGCGGCGCGAGCTGCAGGCGGCGTTTCCGGAGGCGCAGTTCGACAACGAGGACTTCTGCGGTTACCTGATGTACCCCAAGGTCTTCACCGACTACCGGGCCCGGCACGACGATTACGGGCCGGTCCGGACGCTGCCGACGCCGATCTATTTCTACGGGATGGAGGCGGGGCAGGAGGTCTCGATCGAGATCGACCCCGGCAAGATCCTCGAGGTGCGCCTGCAGGCGATCGGCGAGACCAATGCCGAGGGGGACGTGCGGGTCTTCTTCGAGCTGAACGGCCAGCCCCGGACGATCCGCGTGCCCGACCGCAAGGCGCAGGCATTGGCGCCGAAGCGGCCGAAGGCGGAGCCGGGCAACCCGGCCCACGTCGCGGCGCCGATGCCCGGGGTGGTTGCGAGCGTCACGGTCTCGGACGGGCAGTCGGTCCGGGCGGGAGACCTGCTGCTGACCATCGAGGCGATGAAGATGGAGACCGGCCTCTATGCCGACAGGGCAGGGACCGTGCAGGCCGTCCATGTCAGCGCCGGCACCCAGGTCGACGCTAAGGATTTGCTCGTGGAACTGGCACCGGAGTAGGGCCAGCGAAGGTGTCCACACTTGGACACGCCGCAAGAGCTTGTTGATGAACGCCGATCTGGCTTAACGCGAATTCCGGACCGGCGGCGGGCGCGGCTCGGTGTGGCGGAGAACCGGCGCCGCCGCGCTTCAGGCCGGGGACCAGAGGGCGGAAAAGACGTCCCGGAGCGCGGGGGCGAGGTCTTCGGCGATCAGGCCCGGCCCGACGGCCGCGGCGGCTTCGCCGTGCAGCCAAACGGCGGCGCATGCGGCGGGAAAGGCCGGGAGGCCGCGGGCGACGAGGCCCGCGACGATACCGGTCAGCACGTCGCCGCTGCCGGCGGTGGCGAGCCAGGGGGGCGCCTTGGCGTTGATCGCGGCCCGGCCGTCGGGCGCGGCGATCACCGTGTCCGGGCCTTTCAGGATGATCGTCGCCGCCGACCGCGCGGCGGCCGCGCGGGCGGCGTCGAGCCTCGAGCGCTCGGGCGAGGGCGCGAGGTCGGGGAAGAGGCGCCGGAACTCGCCCTCGTGCGGCGTGAGGAGCGTCGCGGCGGTGCGGGCGGCAATCCATTCGAACAGCGTGTCGGCCCGGTCCTCGAAGGCCGTCACAGCGTCGGCGTCGAGAACGGCACCCTGCTGGGCGGCGAGGGCCGCACGCACCAGCTCGCACTCCTCGGGCCCGGTGCCGAGGCCGGGGCCGAGGGCGGTCGCGGTGAACCGCTGGTCCTCGAGCACGGCTTCGAGATCGGTCGCTCCGTCGACGCAGCGGAGCATGATCGCCGTCAGGTGCGCCGCATTCACCGAAAGGGCGTCGGGCGGGCTCGCGACGGTGACGAGGCCCGCGCCGGCGCGGAGCGCCCCACCGGCCGCGAGCCGCGCGGCTCCCGTCCGGCTCATCGGCCCCGA
The DNA here is from genome assembly GCA_007119835.1 of Paracoccaceae bacterium. Lineage (GTDB taxonomy): Bacteria > Pseudomonadota > Alphaproteobacteria > Rhodobacterales > Rhodobacteraceae > Amaricoccus. Next base: position 3,403 of record SKOX01000383.1, on the reverse strand, counting down.
CACCACGAGCGTGTGCCCGCGCTGGTACTTGTGGCCGGTCTCGCTCGGCGGCGCGAGGCGCCGGCCCCAGAGCTCGGGCCCGTTCTCCCAGGTCGCGATCCGCAGCGGGGGCAGCACATCGTCGGGAATGCCGATCTGCGCCAGCGTGACCGCGCCGCAGAGGCCGCGTCCGGGAAAGAGCAGGTGGCCCGGCTTCTTGCGGAAGAAGGTGACCGTCGCTGCGGCGCGCACGGCGACGCCCCAAGGCTGGCCGGTGCTCGAATCGAGGCCCGAAGGCACGTCGACCGCGAGGACCGGGGCGGGATGATCGTTCATCGCCGCGACGAGGGCGGCAGGCTCGCCCTCGACCGGCCTGTCGAGCCCGGCGCCGAAGAGCGCATCGATGACGAGCGACGCCGGCGGCAGGTCGGTCCCGGCCGGCATCGTGGTGCCGCGCCAGCGCGAGAAGGCCGAGGCCGCGTCGCCGCGGAGCCGATTGGGGTTGCCGAAAAGCATCAGCGTCACGTCGCGGCCCGCCTCATCGAGCAGCCGGGCCGCGACCGAGCCGTCGCCGCCGTTGTTGCCGCCGCCCGCGACGATAAGGATCGGGCCGTCGGGGGCAAGCGCAGCCGCGGCCTCGGCCACGGCGGCGCCGGCTGCCTCCATCAGCTCGATGCCGGGCGTGCCGCGGGCGATGGCCGCCCGGTCGGCGGCGCCCATCTGCTTGGCGGTGAGCAGTTCGAGCATCGGTCTCTAGCGCTCCCGAAGGGCTGCCTGGATACGGAGGAACTCGTTGATGTTCTCGACATCGACGAGGCCGACGAGCCGGCCGCCGCGCAGGATGCAGATCACGCGCGTCTCACCCTGCTGCAGGTTATCCAGCAGATGGGAGAGCGTGTCGGAGAGGTCGGCCGTCGCCGCGGGCTCCATGATGTCGCCGACGCGGCCCTCCGCGCCGAGGTCGCGAAGGCCCTTGAGAATGCCGGTCTGGGGCAGGACACCCACCACCGTGCCGAAGCCGTCGACCACGGGGAAATCCTTCTGGGTGCCGGCAAGCGTCAGGTCGATGGCGCGCGAGAGCGGGTCGTGCGGGCTCAGCACCTGGAAGTCGGTGATCATGGCGCGGCGGACCGGCTGGCGGTGCAGCCGCTCCTCGACCTCGGCGGCCGAGGCCTCGGCGCCGGCGCCGATCCAGATGAAGACCGCAATGAGGATGAGGAAGGGATTGGCGAAGAGGCCGAGGATCCCGAAGCCGATCGCCAGCGTCTGACCGACGGTCGCAGCAATCCGCGTGGCCCGCACGCGATCGGTGCGCAGCGACAGGACCGCGCGCAGCACCCGGCCGCCGTCCATCGGAAAGGCCGGGATCATGTTGAAGACGGCGAGCAGGATGTTGGCGAAGAGCACGCTCTGCAGGAACGTGGCCTGCAGGAGGTCGAGCTCGACCAGCGCGCCGGGCCGCCCGGTCACCACGAGCAGAAGGAAGACGGCCGCGGCGATGGCCACGTTGACCGCCGGCCCCATCAGGGCGACCACGATCTCCTGGCGCGGTTCCTTCGGCATCTTCTCGAGCAGCGCCACCCCGCCGATCGGCAGCAGCGTGATGTGGCGCGTGCCGATGCCGTAGCGCCGCGCCGTGAGCGCGTGGCCGTATTCGTGGAGGATGACGCAGAGGAAGAGCACGGCGATCAGCGCCAGCCCGAACAGCACGCCTTCGATGCTGCCGGTCTGCGCCCAGTAGACGAAGCCGACATAGACGAAGAGCAGCGGGAAGGTGGCGTGTATGTGGAGATCGATGCCGGCGAAGCGGCCGATCCGGGCAGACCATTTCACGGCGGATCTCCTCCCCCTCGACCCGTGCCGGCCCGGGTCACGGCGGATCGCCGCGTCCGCGCACGCCCCGCAGGTATTCCGCCGCCCGTCCGGGATCAAGCCTCACGCGGCGGCGGTCGGCGGGTGCGGCGTCCCGGAACGCGCTATTGCGCCACAGTCCGTGCAACCTTTCCGCCGAGACGATAGTATGTCCGCCATGCCGGCGGGGCGCGGGTATGCCGCCTGCGCCCTTGACGGCGCGGGACGAGCTGTGGACGCCTGACCATGACGATCCGGAATCTGCATCATGCGCTCGAGCCCCGCTCGGTTGCCCTGTTCGGGGCGTCCGAGCGTGCGGGCTCGCCGGGCGCGGCCGTCTTTGCCAACCTGCTGGCCGGCGGGTTCGAGGGCCCGATCTGGCCGGTCAACCCCAAGCACCGGAGCCTCGGCGGCCGGCCCTGCTATCGGGATGTCGCGGAGCTGCCCGGCGCACCGGATCTGGCGGTTATCGCCACGCCGCCGCGGGCGGTTCCGGAGATCGTGGCGGCGCTCGGCGCGCGCGGGACGCGGGCGGCGGTCGTCATCGGGACGGAGGCGATGGACGAAGCGCTGCGGCAGCGGATGCTCGAGGCGGCGCGGCCGCATCTGTTGCGGGTGATCGGTCCCGGCTCGTCGGGCATCGTGGTGCCGTCGCTGGGGCTGAACGCCGGGCTGTCGGCGACACTTGCCCGGCCGGGTCGTCTCGCGCTCGTCTCGCAGTCGGGCGCGATCGCCTCGGCGCTGCTCGACTGGGCGGCCGGCCGGGGCATCGGGTTCTCCCATGTCGCGAGCCTCGGCGGCATGGCGGACGTCGATGTCGGCGACTACCTCAACCTGCTCGCGGTCGACCGGCGGACCTCCGGCATCCTGCTCTACCTCGAGACCGTGCCGGCGCCGCGCAAGTTCATGTCGGCCGCGCGGGCGGCGGCCCGGCTGAAGCCGGTCGTCGCGATCAAGGCCGGGCGGCACCATGCCGGCGCCCGGGCCGCGATGCTGCACACCGGCGCGCTCGCCGCGGCGGCCGACGTGGCGGATGCGGCGCTGAGGCGGGCGGGCGTGCTCAGGGTTCTCGGCCTCGGCGAGCTCTTCGAGGCGGCGGAGATCATGGGGCGGTTCCGGCCGCTGTCCCGCGGCCGGCTCGCCATCGTGACGAACGGCGGCGGCGCGGGCGTACTTGCGGTCGACCGGCTGATGGACGTGGAGGGAGAGCTCGCGGAACTCGCCGAGAGCACGCTCGCCGCGATCGGCGCCGACCTCGGGCCGCGCTGGACGCGGAGCAACCCCGTCGATCTCGATGCCGATGCCGGGCCGGAGCGGTATCGCGCGGCGCTGGCGGCGCTTGGCGCGGATGCCGGCGTCGATGCCATCCTGGCGATGTACTGCCCGACCGGCCTCAGCGACCCCTCCGCGGTGGCGCGCGCCGTCGCGGGCGCGGTCGAGCGCGGCCAGATCGGCGGCAAGCCGGTGCTCTCGTGCTGGCTGGGCGGCGACAAGGCGCGCGGCGCGCGCAGCGACCTGCGCGAGGCGGGAATTGCGAGCTACGAGACGCCGTCGGCCGCGGCGGCCGCGGTCC
>SKOX01000030.1 GCA_007119835.1 Paracoccaceae bacterium | reverse complement strand
GAGCTGCCGCGGGTCTTCGCGGAATCGGGCGCGATCTTCGTCTACGCGACGACCGAACCCACCGAGGCGCTGCTGCTCGGCGGCAACACCGCGACGCTCAGCGAGGGGCGCATCACCCAGTTCGGCCCGACCATCGACGTCTTCCGCCGGCCGAAGGACCTGGTGACGGCGCGCACCTTCGCGGATCCGCCGCTCAACACCATCGCCGCCGAGAAGCGCGGCGCCGTCTTCCACCTCAGCGACGGCGCCTCCGTTCCGGCGGGCGATCTCGCGGGGATCGCCGACGGGCCCTACACGCTCGGGGTCCGCGCCCACCACCTGACCTTCGCGCCGCGGCCGGGGGCGGTGCCGGTGGCCGCGGTCGTCGAGGTGAGCGAGATCACCGGCTCGGAGAGCTACATCCACGTCCGGCACGCCGGCTGCCGCTGGGTGATCCTCGAGCACGGCATCCACAACCTCGACCCCGGGACGGCGGTGACCGCGCATATCGACACCCGCCACCTCATGGTCTTCGACGCCGAGGGGCGCGCGATCGCCCCCGGCGCGGCCTGGGCCGACATCGAGGCGGCCGAACGCTGGATCGACCAGGAGTTCCAGCCCTCCGCGCTCTCCCGCGAGGAGCAGCTCGAGGAGATGCAGTGGTTCATCGACGCCGCCGAGCCCTTCCGCGGCATGGAGATCAACGTCGTCGCCGAGGCGATCCCGACCCACGAGTACGAGGCCGCAACCCTGACCCGCGCCTTCGAGGAGATCACCGGCATCCGGGTCAACATGCAGATCATGGGCGAGGGCGACGTCGTCCAGGCCGTGCAGACCCAGCTCCAGACCGGGCGCAACATCTACGACATGTTCGTCAACGATGCCGACCTGATCGGCATGCACTTCCGGCTCGGCCAGACCACCAACCTGACCGAGTGGATGGAGGGAGCCGGCGCCGACGTCACCAACCCGATGCTCGACCTCGACGACTTCTTCGGGGCGGACTCGGCCCGCGGCCCCGACGGCGACCTCTACCAGCTGCCGGGCCAGCAGTTCGCCAACCTCTACTGGTTCCGCAAGGACTGGTTCGACCGCGAGGACCTGCAGGAGCAGTTCCAGGAGATCTACGGCTACGAGCTCGGCGTGCCGCTCAACTGGTCGGCCTACGAGGACATCGCCGAGTTCTTCTCCGAGCACGTCGGCGAGATCGACGGCACCCGCATCTACGGCCACATGGACTACGGCAAGCGCGCGCCCGACCTCGGCTGGCGCATGACCGACGCCTGGCTGTCGATGGCCGGCGCCGCCGACATCGGCCTGCCGAACGGCATCCCCGTCGACGAGTGGGGCATCCGCATGGAGGAAGGCACCTGCAACCCGGTCGGCGCCTCGGTCGAGCGCGGCGGCGCCACCAACTCCCGCCCCGCGGTCTACGCCATCGAGAAGTGGGACGAGTGGCTCCGCGCCTACGCGCCTCCCGGCGCGGCCGACCTCGACTTCTACCAGTCGCTGCCGGCGCTCTCCCAGGGCAACGTCGCCCAGCAGATCTTCTGGTACACCGCCTTCACCGCCAACATGGTCCAGCCGCGCGAGGCCGGCAACAACACCGTGGACGAGGACGGCATGCCGCTGTGGCGGATGGCGCCCTCGCCCTACGGCCCCTACTGGAAGGAGGGGATGCAGCGCGGCTACCAGGACGTCGGCTCGTGGACGCTGTTCGAGATGACGCCCGAGGACCGGCGCAAGGCCGCCTGGCTCTTCGCGCAGTTCGCCTCCTCGAAGACCGTCGACACCCGCAAGTCCCATGTCGGCCTGACCTTCGTGCGCGACTCGACCGTGCGGCACGAGAGCTTCACCGAGCGCGCGCCGCAGCTCGGCGGCCTGGTCGAGTTCTACCGCTCGCCCGACCGCACGGCCTGGACCGACACCGGCGTCAACGTGCCGGACTACCCGCGCCTCGCCCAGCTGTGGTGGCAGCATATCGGCGACGTGACGGCCGGCACCTTCACGGCGCAGGAGGCGATGGACCGCCTCGCCGGGGAGATGGACGACCTCATGGCGCGCATGCAGGCGGCGGACGAGGCGAACGAGGCGTATTCCGGCTGCGGCCCGCGCCTCAACGAGCCGCGCGACGCCGACTACTGGATCCACGAGGTCGACGGCGCGCCCTGGCCGCCGCTCGAGGACGAGAAGCCCCAGGGCGAGACCATCGCCTATGACGAGCTGATCCAGCGCTGGACCGAGGCCAAGTAGGCTCCCGTCCCGCGCCCGGCATGCGCCCCGAGGGAGGGGCGCATGCCATCCCTCTCCGCCGGCTGCCGCCCCCCGCCCGGCCCGACCGCCGCTTCCCGTTCCCGCAGCGACGTGATAGCCCGCGGCGACAGACGCGCGAGAGCCCGGGCCATGACCGAGATCAGCCTCTACAACACCCGCACCCGCCGCAAGGAGCAGCTCCGGCCGCTCGACCCCGAAAACGTGCGGATGTATGTCTGCGGCCCCACCGTCTACGACCGCGCCCATATCGGCAACGCGCGCCCCGTCGTGGTCTTCGACGTGCTCTACCGCCTCCTGCGCCACGTCCACGGGCCGGACCACGTCACCTACGTGCGCAACATCACCGACGTCGACGACAAGATCAACGCCCGCGCCGCCGCCACCGGCCGCCCGATCCGCGACATCACCGAGGAGACCGTCGCCTGGTACCGCGACGACATGGCCGCCCTCGGCGCCCTGCCGCCGACCCACGAGCCGCGGGCGACCGAATACATCGCCGAGATGATCGCGATGATCGAGGCGCTGATCGCCCGCCGCCACGCCTACGAGGCCGAGGGCCACGTGCTCTTTTCGGTGGCGAGCTACCCGGACTACGGCCAGTTCGCCCGGCGCAGTCTCGACGAGATGCGCGCAGGCGCCCGCGTCGAGGTCGCGCCCTACAAGCGCGACCCGATGGACTTCGTGCTCTGGAAGCCGTCCGACACGGGCCTGCCCGGCTGGGAGAGCCCCTGGGGCCGCGGCCGCCCCGGCTGGCACATCGAATGCTCGGCGATGAGCCATGCGCTGCTCGGCGGCAGCTTCGACATCCACGGCGGCGGCATCGACCTGATGTTCCCCCACCACGAGAACGAGATCGCCCAGAGCCGCTGCGCCCATCCCGGCGAGGACTTCGCCCGCGTCTGGATGCACAACGGCTTCCTCCAGGTCGAGGGCGAGAAGATGTCGAAGAGCTTGGGCAACTTCTTCACGGTGAAGGACTTGTTAGAAAGTGGGTGGCCTGGCGAAGTGATCCGCTTCATGTTGTTGAGAGCGCACTATCGGCAGCCGCTTGACTGGTCTCGAGACGCGGCCAAAGAGGCGATGAAAGAGCTCGCAGGCTGGTACCGCTTCCCTGATTTCATGAAGGGCGAAGCCTCAGAGCCGACGCATGACATCATCGCCTCCCTTGCCGACGATCTGAACACGCCGGAGATGCTGCGGGTGCTTCGGGACCTTGCAAAGGGTCATCACTACGAAGCCCTGTCATCATCACTCCGCTTCCTCGGTTTCACTGGCCAATGGTTCTTCGACATGCTTCCTTCCAAGGAAGTTTCGAGGCGTGTGGGCGATCTTGTCGCGCGGCTCGACGCCTTGCGGGATGCTCGCGATTACGAAGCGGCTGACCGTCTCCGCACCGGCCTTGCCGCGGCAGGAGTAGAGGTTCGCAGCTCACGCGGAGGCTCGGAGTACTCCGTGACCACAAGCTTCGACCCGGACAAACTGGAGGCGCTGGAATGACGCGGCCGTTGGCACGGCTCGGAAAGGTGCACGGGCGGCGTCCGGCCGCGGGGGGACAACCCAGCGCCCGTGCTTGCGCACGGGCGGGGTATGCAGCCCTGCCTCCTCGCAATGGAGGAGCCAGGTGACCTGCGAGCGCCTCTACCTCTACGACACCACGCTGCGCGACGGGCAGCAGACCCAGGGCGTCGACTTCTCGGCGGAGGACAAGGCCCGGATCGCCGAGGCGCTCGACGCGCTCGGGCTCGACTTCGTCGAGGGCGGCTGGCCCGGCGCGAACCCGACCGACTCGGCCTTCTTCGAGCGCCCGCCCGCGCTCGCCCGCGCCCGGCTGGCGGCCTTCGGGATGACCAAGCGCGCGGGGCGCTCGGCCGCCAACGACGACGTGCTGGCGGCGGTGCTGAACGCGGGGACCGAGATCGTCTGCCTCGTCGGCAAGACGCACGACTTCCATGTCGAGGCCGCCCTCGGCATCCCGCTCGAGGACAACCTCGCCAACATCCGCGCCTCGGTCGCCCATGCCGTGGCCGAGGGCCGCGAGGTGCATTTCGACGCCGAGCACTTCTTCGACGGCTGGCGCGCGAACCGTCCCTACGCGCTTGCCTGCCTCGAGGTCGCCCGGGAGGCAGGCGCGCGCTGGCTCGTGCTCTGCGACACCAACGGCGGCACCCTGCCGGCGGAGGTGGCGCGCACGGTGGCCGAGGTCGCGGCCTCCGGCATCCCCGGCGACCGGCTCGGCATCCACGCCCACGACGACGCGGGCCTCGCGGTCGCGAACTCGCTCGCCGCGGTCGACGCCGGCGCGCGCCAGGTGCAGGGCACGCTCAACGGCCTCGGCGAGCGCTGCGGCAACGCCAACCTCACCTCGCTGATCCCGACGCTGCTGCTGAAGGAGCCCTGGGCGAGCCGGTTCGAGACCGGCGTCACGCCCGGCGCGCTCGCCGGCCTCACCCGCGTCAGCCGGATGCTCGACGACATCCTCAACCGCGTCCCGAACCCGTCGGCGCCCTACGTCGGCGCCGGCGCCTTCGCCCACAAGGCCGGCCTGCACGCCAGCGCGATCCTCAAGGACCCGACGACCTACGAGCATGTCGACCCCGGGCTCGTCGGCAACGCCCGCTTCATCCCGATGTCGAACCAGGCCGGCCAGTCGAACCTGCGCGACCGCCTCGCCAAGGCCGGGCTCGAGGTCGCGCCCGCCGACCCGCGCCTCGCCGCGATCCTCGCCGAGGTCAAGCGCCGCGAGGACCGCGGCTATGCCTACGATTCGGCCGCCGCGTCCTTCGAGCTGCTCGCCCGCGCCATGCTCGGCGCCCTGCCCCGCTACTTCGAGGTCGAGCGCTACCGGGTGACCACCGAGCGGCGGATGAACGCCAAGGGCGCCATGGTCACCGTCTCCGAGGCCGTGGTCGTCGCCCTGATCGGCAACGCCCGCGTCATGTCGGTGAGCGAGAGCCAGGACCGGCTCACCCATGCCGACCAGGGCCCGGTCAACGCCCTCGCCCGCGCGCTTGCCAAGGACCTCGGCCCCTACCAGCCCTACATCGACGCCATGCGCCTCGTCGACTTCCGGGTGCGGATCACGACGCGCGGCACCGAGGCGGTCACCCGGGTGCTGATCGATTCCGAGGACGACGCCGGCCGGCGCTGGTCGACGGTCGGCGTCTCCGCCAACATCGTCGACGCGAGCTTCCAGGCGCTGAACGACGCCGTGGTCTGGAAGCTGCTCGCCGACGGCGCGCCGGTGGCCGAAGCCGCCTGAACGCGGCCGCGCCGCCGCGCTTGCGCCGGATCCTGCGGTCGGGCACCCTCGCGCCATGAGCCGCGCCTTCGTCAACGCGCACTGCGCCGCCCTGCCGGGCGCCGAGGTTTCCGACCCCTGGGGCGGCGGCCACGACGCCTGGAAGGTCGGCGGCAAGCTCTTCGCGGTCGTCGGCTCCATGGACACCGGCGTCTCGGTCAAGACACCGGACATCGAGACCGCGAGCCTGCTGATCGAGGTCGGCCGCGCCGAACGCGCCCCCTACTTCCACCGCTCCTGGGTCCACCTGCCCTGGAGCGCCGTTCCCGACGAGGAGCTCGCCGAGCGGCTCGACACCTCCTACCGCCTGATCCGCGCCCGCCTGCCGAAGAAGGTCCGGGCCGGCCTCGGCTGAAAAGGCCTTCCGCCGCGCTCGGCAGAAGCGCCCGGCGCCGCCCCCCGGCGGGCGAACCGCGCCGCCCTCGGCTCACGCCTTGCGGCCCGGGCCGCTTTAGGCTTTCCTCGGCCCCACCATGACCGGAGCTCCCATGCCCGACGATCCCGGCGCGGCCTTCCGCGCGCTCCACCGCCCCGGCGACCCCTTCGTGATGCCCAACGCCTGGGACCGCGGCACGGCGCGCCTCCTCGCGGGCCTCGGCGCACCCGCCATCGCCACCACCTCGGCGGGGTTCGCCTTCACCCTCGGCCTGCCCGACGGCGGCCACGTCACCCGCGACCAGGCGCTCGCCCATGCCGCCGACCTCGCCGCCGCCGTCGCCGTGCCGGTCTCCGCCGACCTCGAGAACGGCTACGGCGACGATCCCGAGGACGTGGCCGAAACCATCCGCCTCGCCGCCGACGCCGGCCTCGCCGGTGCCTCGATCGAGGACATCGCCCTG
>SKOX01000460.1 GCA_007119835.1 Paracoccaceae bacterium | reverse complement strand
TGGGCCTCGGGACGCTCGAGAAGACCGATTCGGCCCTCGAGGAGCTCGCGGAGAAGGGGATGGTGCCTACCGCATCGGACGATCGATCCACGAACGGAGACCCGTGACCGCTTCGTCGGAAGGCCGGCGACCTTTGCGCTCAGGACGACGGCAGGGCGTGCTCGCCGAGGTAGCGCAGGGCCATGCGGTAGCCTGCCGTTCCCAGCCCGGCGATGACGGCGTCCGCGCGCAGGGAAACGTAGGACTGGTGACGGAAGGCCTCGCGCCGATGCACGTTCGAGATGTGGACCTCGATCACGGGCCCGTCGAACGCCTGGAGCGCGTCGAGGATCGCGACGGACGTGTGGGTGTAGGCCGCAGGGTTGATGACGATGGCTGCGGCCTCGTCGCGCGCCTCGTGGATCCAGCCGATGAGATCGGCCTCGGCGTTCGACTGGCGGAAGACGATCTCGAGCCCCGCCGCCTCCGCCGCCTGCCGACACTCTGCCTCGACATCGGCGAGCGTCTTCGCGCCGTAAATCTCCGGCTGGCGCCTGCCGAGCAGGTTCAGGTTCGGTCCGTTGAGAACATAGACGGTGCGCCGCATCGCGGTCTCCCTGGCCCTCTCGCCGCTCGCTTCTGCCCCGGCGCCGTCGCCGCCGCAAGTGTGGCGCGAGGTTCGGGGGGTCGGTTCGCAGGCGCCCGGTCCGCCGGTTCGGCCGTCACGTATCCGGCCGCGGCTCGATCGGATCGCGCAGCAGCCTGCCGCCGTCCACGGTGAGCACCTCGCCGGTGATGAACGAGGCGCCGGGCGAGGCGAGGAACAGCGCCGCCTCCGCCGCCTCCTGCGGCTGCCCGGTCCGGCCGAGCGGCGTCGCCCGCGCGAAGGTCCGGGGCAGGTCGTCGACGCCGGCGAAGGCCTCGGTCACCGAGCGGCCGGGGATCGAGCCGATGGCGATCGCGTTGACCCGGATGCCGTGCGACGCGAGAGCCACGGCAAGACCGCGGGTGAGCTGCTCGATCGCGGCACAGGCGACCGAGTAGGCGAGCAGCGACGGCGGCGCCCGCCGGGCATAGACCGAGCCGACGTTGATGATGGCCCCGTCGACGCGCCCCGCGTCGGCCTCCCCGATCATCCGCCGTGCGGCCAGGCGGCTGAGGCGAAAGGTCGTCGTCACGTTCTGGGCGAGCACCTCCTCGAAGCGGTCGTCGTCGGCCTCGAGCGGGTCCGCCGCGACGAGGATCCGCGCCGCGTTGACCAGCACGTCGATCCGCTCGCTGGCGTCGATCGTGGCGGCCATGAGGTTGGTCATGGCGAGCTTCTCCGAAACATCGCCGTAGAAGGGGGTGGCGTGACCGGGGTGGCCTTCGCCTTCGATCGCCTCGACCTCGCGCTTGAGCTTCTCCTCCTCGCGGTCGGCCATCACCACCGAAGCGCCGGCGCGTACGAACCGTCGGGCGACGGCGAGCCCGATGCCGTTCGCGGCGCCCGTCACGATCACCGACTTGCCGTCCATCCGGTAGGCCATGATCCCGCTCCCCAGCCGCAGCGGTGCCACGATAACCGCGCGCACCGGCAGGCGCGACCTGAAACCGCGGGCGGGGCGCGGTTGTTGTCTTGGCGGCGACAGGCATAGTGTCGCCAACAACGCCGCACGAGGAGCACCTAGCGATGAGTCATGTCTTCCCCCGCCACTGCCGCGCCGATCACCCCGTCGCCGTCGGCGGTGACGGCTGCTACCTGATCGATGCGTCGGGCAAGCGCTACCTCGACGGCTCGGGCGGGGCGGCGGTCTCCTGCCTCGGTCACAGCGACCGGGAGGTGACGGAGGCGGTGAAGGCGCAGCTCGACCGGCTCGCCTTCGCTCATACCGGCTTCTTCACCTCAGAGCCTGCCGAGGCGCTTGCCGACCTGCTCGTGGAGCATGCGCCGGAGGGGATCGACCGGGTCTACTTCGTCTCGGGCGGCTCCGAGGCGACCGAGGCCGCGATCAAGCTCGCCCGGCAGTACTTCGTCGAGATCGGCCAGCCCGAGCGGCGGCACCTGATCGCCCGGCGGCAGAGCTATCACGGGAACACGCTGGGAGCGCTGGCGGCCGGGGGCAATGCCTGGCGGCGGGAGCAGTTCGGGCCGCTGCTGATCGACGTCTCCCATGTCTCGCCCTGCTACGAGTATCGCGACCGGCGGGACGACGAGAGCCCGGAGGCCTACGGCGAGCGGCTGGCGGCGGAGCTCGAGGCCGAGGTCGAGCGGCTGGGGCCCGAGACGGTGATGGCCTTCATGGCCGAGCCGGTGGTGGGCGCGACCGCCGGGGCGGTGCCGGCGGTGCCGGGCTACTTCCGGCGGGTCCGCGAGATCTGCGACCGGCACGGGATCCTGCTGATCCTCGACGAGGTGATGTGCGGGATGGGCCGGACCGGTCACCTCTTCGCCTGCGAGCATGACGGGGTGAGGCCCGACATCCTCTGCATCGCCAAGGGGCTCGGCGCGGGCTACCAGCCGATCGGGGCGATGCTGTGTTCCGGGGCGATCTTCGACGCCATCGCGCGAGGCTCGGGCTTCTTCCAGCACGGCCACACCTATATCGGCCATCCGGCCGCGACGGCGGCGGGCCTCGCGGTGGTGCGGGCGATCGTCGGGCGCGGCCTCGTCGGGCGGGTCCGGGAGATGGGGGAAGTGCTCGACGCCCGCCTGAGGGCCGCGTTCGGGCAGCACGCCCACGTGGGGGACATCCGGGGCAGGGGGCTCTTCCGGGGGATCGAGCTCGTCGAGGACCGGGCGAGCAAGGCGCCGTTCGAGCCGTCGCGGCGGGTCGCGGCCAAGGTGAAGGCGGCGGCCTTCGAGGCGGGGCTGGTCTGCTACCCGATGAGCGGGACGATCGACGGCAGGCGGGGGGATCACGTCCTGCTGGCGCCGCCCTTCATCATCACCGACGACCAGGTCGACGAGCTGGTGGAGAAGCTCTCGACGGGCATCGAGCGGGCGCTGGCGGCCTGATGCCGGAGTGCGCGAACGGGTGTCTGCACCCGGGCACGCGTTGCCGACTGGAAGAAGGGTCAGCGGGCCACGGTGGACGAACGGCGCGATGGCTGAGAATGCGAGGGCTGATCTCGCGGTGGATCCCGTCGCCAGGCGGGATCCACCGTGGATCCTCCACCCCGGAAGCGCGGGCCGGACGTCCCGGCCACCCTTCGCCGCACACGGCGGTCGTCAACGACCGGCCTGACAGACGCGAAGCCATGCCGCTGCCGGAGCGCAGGGTCGCGTCGCGTGGCGGCCGCGCCCGTCAGCCCCTCTGTCGCCGGCGAAACCGCGCGGAAGCGCCCCAGTGATGTCGCCGTTCCCGGCTGCGGCGCCCGTCAGCCGGCGCAGGTCCGGCAGAGCGGGGCATGGGGCACGATGTCGAGCCGCGCCTCCGGAATTTCCTCGCCGCAGCGGGCGCAGAAGCCATACTCGCCCTCGTCGATCCGCCTGAGCGCCGCCTCGATCATCCGGATCTCCTGCTGACCGGCGAGGCCGAGATCCTCGAGCACTTCCTCGTCCTCGCGCTCCTGCGCCTGCTCGGAAAAGGTGGTGCTCACCGGCTGGTCGAGGTCGTTCTCGATGCGGCGCAGGCGGGTCAGGAGCTCGTCGAGGCGGGTCACGAGCTGCTCACGGCGGACGGCGATCGGCTTCACTGGCATTCCTCCCACAGCGTTTTGCCAACCGCTACCCCCGGCCCGTCCGCCTTTCCTTGATCCGGGTCAAGATCGCCGCCCAAAAAGGCAAGGGGCGCCCGAGCGCCCCTTGAAAACCGGTTTCCGCGGGTTGGCCGGCGCTAGTGAAGCCGCTCCCCCACCTCCGCGATCGAGGCATCGACCAGCGACGCCGCGTCCGCATCGGACATCCTGCCCCGGATCACCTCGCTTGCCGCGGCAACGGCCACGGCGGCGGCGCGGTCGCGGATCTCGCGGATCGCGGCCGCCTCAGCGGCCGCGATCTGCTCGGTGGCCGTCCGGAGCCGCCGGTCGACGGAGCGCCGGATGTCGGCCTTGCCCGCCTCGGCCGCCTTCTCCGCCTCGGCGCGCGCGGCCTTGACGATGTCCTCGGCCTGGCCCTTCACCTCCTTCTGCCGGCGCTCGTACTGCGCCAGAAGGGCCTGGGCTTCCTCCCGCAGGGCGCGCGCCTCGTCGAGGTCGCGCCGGATCTGGTTGCCCCGCGCGTCGAGGCGCGACGTGATCATTCCCGGCACCCGGTAGTAGAGCAGAATGCCGATGAAGATGACGAAACCGATCGTGACGACGAAGTCGGTGTTGTAGAGAAGCTGCATCGCCTACCCCTCGAGCTGGCGCGAAACCGCCGCGTCGACGGCGGACTGATCGGCGAGCTTCGGCATCAGCTGCGCGACGATGGCGAGCGCGGTCTCGCGCGCCACCTCGTCGATGCTCCGCACGGCATCCTCGCGGATCTCGCCGATCCGCTTCTCCGATTCCGCGGTCTTGGCCGCGATCTCGGCATCCGCCTTCTCCATGAGGTGCTTGAGCTCCTCCTGGATCTCGGCGCGCGTCGCCTCGCCGATCCGCATCGCCTCCTCGCGCGCCTCGGCGAGCGCCCGCTCGTAGGCGGCTTCCGCCTCTTCGGCACGGCGGCGCAGGAGGGCGGCCATCTCCAGGTCATTGGAGATCGCGTCCTGGCGTTCGGCAAGCACCGTGCCGAGCCGGGGCAGGGCCACGCGGCTCAGGATCAGATAGAGGAGCACGATCGAGACGATCAGCCAGAAGATCAGGTTGGGCCAGATCGCCGCGTCGAGCTGCGGCATGCCTACGGCGTAGCCGCTTGCATCGGTCTCCATGTATGCCTCCGCTCTGGAGCCGGGGCCCGCGGCTTCGCGCGGGCCCGTCTTCGCCGGGTCGGCTGTGTCAGACCGCGAACATCAGGAGCAGCGCCACGAGGAAGGCGAAGATGCCGAGCGCCTCAGCGAAGGCGATGCCGATGAAGAAGAACGCGGTGTTTTCGCCGGCCGCAGCCGGGTTGCGCAGCGCGCCGGACAGGAAGTTGCCGGCGACGTTGCCGACACCGACACCCGCGCCCGCGATGCCGAAGCATGCGAGGCCGGCGCCGATGTACTGTCCCATTGCTGCGAGTTCGCCTTCCATGGTTTTGCTCCCTTTATGGAATTGGCTTGGAACGGAGGGGCCGCCCGAGGCTCAGTGGCCCGGATGCAGCGCGTCGTTGAGGTAGACGCAGGTCAGGATCGTGAACACGTAGGCCTGGATCACCGCGACAAGAAGCTCGAGGGCGAGCATGGCGACGATCGCCGTGATCGGCAGGATCGCTGCGATGCCGAGTGCGCCGGCGAACCCCGCGAAGACCTTCACCACCGCGTGCCCCGCGGTCATCACGCCGAACAGACGCACCGAATGGCTGACCGGCCGGATGAAGTACGAGATGAGCTCGATGAAGAACAGCACGATGCGGAGCGCGAGCGTCGGCGCCTCGGATACCCAGAAGAGCTTGAGAAATCCCGGGCCGTTCTTCACGAAGCCGATCGTCGTGACCGTCACGAAGACCGCAATGCCCAGGGTCGCGGTCACCGCGATGTGCGAGGTCGGCGAGAAGCTCGTGGGGATCAGGGCGAGGACGTTCGCGAACAGGATGAAGAGGAAGATCGTGAGGATGTAGGGGAAGTACTTCGCCCCCTCGCGCCCGGCGACGTCCTCGACCATCTTCCGGATGAAGCCGTAGGTGACCTCGGCCGCCGACTGGGCCCGGGACGGCACCAGCGCCCGGCCGCGGGTGCCCGCCACCATGAGCAGCGTCGCCGCGGCGACCGCGATGAACATCCACAGCGTGGCGTTCGTCGGCGTGTACCAGTGGATCTGGTCGCCGAACAGCGGCCGGAGCAGAAACTGGTCCATCGGATGGATGTTGAAGCCCGTCGGGTCCGTGTCCGGTCCTGCCGTTGCCATGCCGCCCCTCAGTCCCCTGGGCGCCCCTTCGGGCCGCCGTTGCCATCCCATTCCGAGCCGGGATTGTCCCGGCTCCGCGCCGCCGGATCGGCGGTCTCGTTGCTTCGGCCCGCGTCCGGCCGCTTGCCCCGGATCTCGTCGACGCTCCGGAGCATCGTCCGGACGCCGGCGGCGAAGCCGAGGAGGGCGAAGACAACCAGGAACACCGGGAGCGTCCCAAGCAGGCTGTCTAGCCCGTAGCCGATCGCGAGGCCAAGCAGCATCCCCACCAGGAGCTCGGTGACCATACGCCATCCGAGCGCGCTTACCGTCACCTTGGACCGTTGCCGGGCTTCTTCCGGCTTGGGTCCCTTGGCCGCCTCGATCCGCTCCTCGAGACGCTTCAGCCTCTCGCGAAACGGATCGTCCTGCATTGGCCCCGGCTTCGGTGCACCTGCCCCGGCGGAAGTGCCGCGGGTATCGCTTGGCAAAGGCGCTTAAGGGTTTCG
>SKOX01000363.1 GCA_007119835.1 Paracoccaceae bacterium | reverse complement strand
CGGTCGGGATCGGCCGTGAAGCGGTCGGTCTCCTGCGGCCAGTGCAGCGCGCCCTCGACGGCGAGCGGACCGATCGGGCGCTCGGCGTCCTTGTCTGCGATCGGGACGAAACCTCGATCGAGCAGCACGACGCGACTCTCGCCGATCTCGAAGGGCGCCACCACGCGGTAGCCGACGCCATGCGGCGGGACGGAGGTGTAGACGTGAAGCTCGCCCGGCAGGACCACGCCGTCCTCGCGCACGCGGAGATACTGGTGCTCGTCCGGGTTGGCATCGGGGGGCACCGCAACGGGATCGGCCGCAAGGCGGGCCTCGATCCGGGCGATGATGTCCCCCTTCCAGGCCATGCGCTGAAGCTGCCACGTCCCGAGCGCGACGAGTACGGCGGTGCCGACAAGCCCAAACAGGAGAGGAAGGACGAGGCGCCGGATCACGTCAAGCCGGACGACCGCTGCGCGCCTGCCGCCCACGTCACAGTTCGAAGCCATATTCTGCCGGGAAAAGCTATAGAAGCCAGGATCTGTCCGTTCGAAGCCCGAGCCTTGGGCGCGGGTTGCCCCCCGCGCCCAAGGCAGCGCATCACGCCCCCCAGATATAAATCGAGGCGAACAGGAACAACCACACCACGTCGACAAAGTGCCAGTACCAAGCGGCGGCCTCGAAGCCGACGTGCTTCTCCTGCGTGAAGTGGCCCATGTAGACCCGGACCAGGCAGACGAAGAGGAAGATCGCCCCGATCACGACATGCACGCCGTGGAAGCCCGTCGCCATGTAGAAGTTGGCGCCGTAGATGTTCCCGGCGAAGCCGAAGGCTGCGTGCGTGTACTCGTAGATCTGGAAGGCGGTGAACAGCACGCCGAGCGCGACACCGACGATCAGGCCCCACTTCAGGTGATCGCGGTTGTTCTCGTGGACGAGGGCATGGTGCGCCCAGGTCACCGCGCAGCCGGAGCATAGCAGGATCAGCGTGTTGATGAGCGGCAGGTGCCAGGGATCGAAGGTCTCGATCCCCTCGGGCGGCCAGACGCCGCCGACCGCCGGCATCGGGTAGAGCGCGTGCTTGAAGAACGACCAGAACCACGCGGCGAAGAACATCACCTCGGAGATGATGAACAGGATCACCCCGTAGCGTAGGCCGAGCACGACGACGGGCGTGTGGTCGCCCGCGAGGCTCTCGTGCACCACGTCGCGCCACCAGCCGTACATGGTGTAAAGCACGATCGCGGTGCCGATCAGCAACACCCACGGCGGGCTGCCGTGGAAGTAGAAGACGGCCCCCACGATCATGACGAAGGCGCCGACGCTCGCGATGAAGGGCCAGGGACTGGGGGGCAGGACGTGATAATCGTGATTCTTGTGACCGGCCATGACTGTTCTCGTCTACTCCTGTCGCGAAGCGGGAAGGCCGGTGGCGGCCTCGGCAGTGCGGGTCTCCTCGTCCGGAGCAAGCGCGGCCTCGGGACGCGCTTCCGGCGACACATGGTCCGCCGGCAGGTCGGCCAGGTGCATCGTGTAGGAGAGCGTGATCGACCGCGTGTGGCGCGCCTCGAGGTCGTCGACGATGCGCGGATCGACGAAGAAGGTAACCGGCATCTCGATGCGCTCGCCGGGCTCGAGCACCTGGAGCTCGAAGCAGAAGCAGGCGATCTTGGCGAAGTAGTTGCCGGACGAGAAGGGCGAGACGTTGTAGCTGGCGGTGCCGGCAATCGGGCGATCGGTCGGGTTGTAGGCCTCGTAAAACATCAACCCCGTCTCGCCGATCCGGAGCTGCATGGTGCGGACCTGCGGCCGGAACTCCCACGGCATGTTCGGCGACGCGTTCGAGTCGAAGCGGACGGTGATCATCTCGTCCAGGATGACGTCCGGCGCGTCCGTCGCGACCGTCGTCGTGCCACCAAAGCCGGTCACGCGGCAGAACCAGTCGTAGAGCGGAACGGCCGCGAAGGACAGGCCGAGCATGAAGGTCGGAATGCTGACGAGCATGACGGCGGTGCGGCGCGGGTTCGGCGTCTTCGTCATGGCGTCAGTTCCCGCCCGCTTCGCGCTCGGCCGCGCGGGCTGCTGCCCGCTCCGCGGCGCTCGGGATGTGTGAAGCGTCCAGCGTGGGCGCCTCGAGCGCGAGGGCCGGCGGCGACATCTCGGCAGCACCCTGGCTGGCCTGGAGACCGCGCACCTCGTGGCCGGCATTCAGCTTGACGACCGTGACCATGAAGACGAGCAGGACGAAGCCCGCCAGCGTAAGCCCGAGGCCGACATTGCGGCTGCGTCGCCGGCCGTAGATTTCGTGGGTGGTGGGTCGCATCGGGGCCCTCCTTCGGGTCAGTGGGCGAGCGGCAAGGCGGGCAGGGCAAGCCCGGCGGCGGCAAGAACGGCCTCGACCAGGATCAGACCGAAGATCAGGAAGAGGTAGAGGATCGAGAAACCGAAGAACCGCTTCTCGACCAGATGGGCGTCCGCCTCCGCGGCAGCCTCGTCGCGTCGCCACAGGATCCACGCGCCGCGGGCGAACATCACGCTCAGGACGGTCGCGCCTGCCAGGTAGATCGGGCCGCCGATGCCGGTGAAGCCGATGCCCACGGCGACCGGCATAAGGAGCAAGGCGTAGACGAGGATCTGAACGCGCGTCGAGCGGGCGCCGGCGACGACCGGCAGCATCGGCACGCCGGCGCGGGCGTAGTCATCGTTGCGGAAGAGCGCGAGCGCCCAGAAATGCGGCGGCGTCCACAGGAAGATCACGAGGAACATCAGCACGCTCTCGACCGCGACGCCGCCGGTGACCACCGCCCAGCCGATCATCGGCGGGAACGCCCCGGCCGCGCCGCCGATGACGATGTTCTGCGGTGTCGCGCGCTTCAGCCACATCGAATAGATGACGACGTAGAAGAAGATCGTGAAGGCGAGCAGCGCAGCCGCGAAGGGATTGGCGAACAGCGCCAGCATGACGACCGAGAAGACCGAGAGCGTCAGCCCGATGCCGAGCGCCTCCTCGCGGGCGACGAGGCCCGCGGGGATCGGCCGGCGCGCCGTGCGGCGCATCCGGGCATCGATGTCCCAGTCGTACCACATGTTCAGGGCGCCCGAGGCGCCGGCGCCGACCGCGATGCAGACCAGGCTCGCGAAGGCGATGACCGGGTGAACGGCCATGGGCGCCGCCGCGAGCCCGACCAGCGCGGTGAAGACGACGAGGCGCATCACCCGCGGCTTGAGGAGCGTCACATAGTCGCCGAACTGCGCCTCCGGCGCGTCGGCCCGTGTTGTCCAGCTCGTGTCGCTCATCGCCCCCTCGGCCCGGGCTCGCGCGCGGCCGCCACTCTCTTCACTGCCGACCCTCGTTCAACCCGCGAAGGCCGTTTCGGGTCCCGTCATGGCCCCTGCTGGGACCGCAGCGCGGCTGTCAGTTCGCCGCCGCGACCGTTTCCTCGGGGCGCGTGCCGCCGAACTGGTCGATCGCCCAGTCGAGCCACTCGTCGTAAACCTCGCGGCTGACCACTTTCACGGTGATTGGCATGAAGGAATGGTCGAGACCGCAAAGCTCCGAGCAGAAGCCGAAATAGATGCCCTCCTGCTCGGCCCGGAACCATGTCTCGTTGAGCCGGCCGGGGATCCCGTCCATCATCGTGCCGAAGGACATGACCTTCCAGGAATGGATCACGTCCGCCGCCGTCACCTGCATCCGGACATTGGTGTTCACAGGCACCACCATCGCCGAGTCGGTGGCCATCAGGTAGTGCTCGGGCAGGTAGCCCGCAGGCTCGAGCTCATCGCGCTGGAGCATGAACTGCTCGAAGCCGAAGTCGTAGTCGACATACTCGTAGCCCCAGAACCACTGGTATCCGGTCGCCTTGATGGTGAGCTCCTCCTCGGGGACCTCGAGCTGCTTGAACAGCACGGGCAGCGAGAAGGACCCGATCACGATCAGGATCAGCACCGGCCCGAGGGTCCATGCGACCTCGAGACGGGTGTTGTGGGTGAAGCGGGCGGGCGTCGGGTTCGCCTTCTTGTTGAAGAAGATGATGCAGTAGAGCAGCAGGCCCGTCACGAAGATGACGATCAACGCCATGATCACGTGGACGAAGTTCGACACCCAGATCGTGTCGTAGGCCACCGGACCCACAGCGGTCATGTAGTTGACGCCGCCCTGCGTCGGCACACCGATGAACGGCAACTCGGGCAGGTTGCCCCAGATCTGCGGCTCGGGATCGTCCACCCGCGGCGAGACCGGTCCCACCGGCTCCTCGATCGCCTCGACATCGGGCGCGATCTCCTGGAGCGCGCCCGGGTCGTCGGGCTGCTCGCCCACGGCCGGGTCGGCCGGGTCGGGAGCCTCGCCCGGCAGCTCGATGATCGGCTCGTCGGCGGGCGGCTGCTGCAGATCCGGCAGCTGGGCGGCTGCGGGCAGCGCGAGTGCGAGCGTCAGGAGGAAAGCTGTTGCGAGCCTGGCCGTCTTCATGCCGTCGTCTTCCCATGTGCTTCGTCACGTCCGAGACGGCTGGGCCGCCGCGATGGCATACGACGGAATCCCGTGTTGCCATGTCAGGCTGGTCAACCATATCTCTCCGATGAAGACAAGGCGCGCCCGCGCGTCATTCCGACGCCTTCGAACCAAAGTCCCATGCAGCCTCCGGGAGAGTCCATGCCCTCCGCCGAAACCCGCTTCCGCCCCTTCGACACGCTGATCGACGAGGCCCGCACGCTCGCCAGGTTGCGCGACGCCGTCGCCGGCGCCGACGACGGCGAGCTTTTCCTCGAGCGGCGCCGGTCGGAGTCGCTGCTCTTCGACGACGGGCGGCTGCGGTCCGCGAGCTACGACGCGGCCGAAGGCTTCGGGCTTCGCGCGGTGCGGGGCGAAACCGCGGGATACGCCCATTCGACCGAGATCTCGGAGGCGGCGCTCGCACGCGCTGCCGAAACGGCCCGCCTTGCGGTCGGCGCAGGCGGCGGCGTGCTGGCAGCCCCGCCGCGGGCGACCAACCAGCGCCTCTATTCCGACCGCGATCCGTTCGACGACGCGGACTTCGGCGGCAAGGTGGAGGTGCTGCGCGCCATGGACGCCTTCCTGCGGGAGATCGACCCGCGGGTGGTGCAGGTCACCGCGTCGATCGCCGCCTCGATGCAGGAGGTCGAGATCCTGCGGCCCGAGGGGCTGCGTCTCGCAGAAGCGCGCCCGATGGCGCGGCTCAACGTCTCGGTGATCGTCGAGGAGAACGGCCGGCGCGAGAGCGGCTCCTTCGGCGGCGGCGGGCGGCACGGGCTGGCGCCGCTGATCGCGGAGGACCACTGGCAGGCGGTCGCCCGCGAGGCGCTCCGGATCGCTTCCGTGAACCTCCGGGCCGAGCCGGCGCCTGCTGGCGTCATGGACGTGGTGCTGGGCCCCGGCTGGCCCGGCATCCTGCTGCACGAGGCGGTCGGCCATGGCCTCGAGGGCGATTTCAACCGAAAGCGAACCTCGGCCTTTGCCGGGCTCATGGGCCAACGCGTCGCCGCGCCCGGTGTGACGGTGGTCGATGACGGAACGATCCCCGACCGGCGCGGCTCGATCTCCTTCGACGACGAGGGCACTCCTTCCGGGCGGACGGTGCTGATCGAGGACGGCATCCTGACGGGCTACATGCAGGACCGCCAGAACGCGCGGCTGATGGGCGTGGCGCCGACCGGCAACGGCCGGCGGCAGAGCTATGCCCACCACCCGATGCCGCGCATGACCAACACCATCATGCTCGGCGGCGAGGCCGATCCCGCCGACGTGCTGGCCGAGCTGAAGGACGGGATCTATGCCGTCGGCTTCGGCGGCGGCCAGGTCGACATCACCAACGGCAAGTTCGTCTTCTCCTGCACCGAGGCCTACCGGGTGAAGGACGGCAAGGTCGGTGCGCCGGTCAAGGGCGCGACGCTGATCGGGGACGGGCCGACGGCGCTGCAGAAGATCCGGGCGGTGGCGAACGACATGGCGCTCGACCCCGGGGTGGGGACCTGCGGCAAGAACGGCCAGGGCGTGCCGGTCGGCGTCGGGCAGCCGACGCTGCTGATCGGCGGGCTGACCGTGGGCGGCAGCGCGACCTGAGGGCCCGCTCCTGCGCGCCGCTGTCGCCCTCGCTTAACCGGGCGTTAAGCGGGCGCGCTGCCTCTGAAGGCAGCCATGGAGCCCGCGATGCCCGAAGAGACGATCCTCTGGGAGAAGATACCGGCAGCGGCGTTGCCCGCCACCGCGGCGGAGCGCCTCGCGTGGCTGCGGCTCACCCGGTCGCGTCGTGTGGGACCGCAGACCTTCTTGCGCCTGATGCGCGCCTACGGCTCGGCATCGGCCGCGCTCGCCGCGCTGCCGAAGATCGCGGCGGAGGCCGGCGCGCGCGGCTATGCCCCCTGCCCCGCCGAAGTGGCGGAGGCGGAGTGGGCGGCGGCCGAGACGGCCGGGGCACGGCCGCTTCTCCTCGGCGCGGCGGACTATCCGCCGCTGCT
>SKOX01000357.1 GCA_007119835.1 Paracoccaceae bacterium | reverse complement strand
CCGAAGGCGACGGCCCCGCGGCGCCACCCCCCTGCGCCGGAGCATCGGCCGCGCCCGCCGGCGTGCCCGACAGGCGGCGCACCAGCTCCTCGGGCGTCGGCAGGTCGGCGACATGGGTGAGCCTGATCAGCGCCATCTCGGCGGCGGCCATGGCGTTCGGCGCCGTCGCCACCTCCTCGAGCGCCTTCAGGAGCATCTGCCAGGCCCGGGTCAGCGCCCGCATCCCCAACCGGCCCGCGAGGTCGAGGCCGCGGGCGCGCTCGTCGGGCGCCACCGTCGGATCCTCGGCCGCCTCGGGCGAGATCTTCACCACGCTGATCCAGTGGGTGACCTCGGCGAGGTCGCGCAGCACCGCCGCGGGGTCGGCGCCGTCGGCGTACTGGGCCGAAAGCTCGGCGAGCGCTGCCCGCGCGTCGCCGCGCATCACCGTCTCGAACAGGTCGAGCACCCGGCCGCGGTCGGCAAGGCCGAGCATCGCGCGCACCTGCTCGGCCGAGGCCGCGCCGCCGCCATGGGCGATCGCCTGGTCCATCAGCGACAGCGCGTCGCGCACCGAGCCCTCGGCCGCGCGGGTGAGCAGCGCCAGCGCCGCCGGCTCCAGGCTCACGCCCTCGGTCCCGGCGATGCCTGAGAGGTGGGCGATCATCATCTCCGGCTCGATCCGGCGCAGGTCGAACCGCTGGCAGCGCGACAGCACGGTCACGGGGACCTTGCGGATCTCGGTCGTCGCGAACAGGAACTTGACGTGCGCCGGCGGCTCCTCAAGGGTCTTCAACAGCGCGTTGAACGCCGAGGTGCTCAGCATGTGCACCTCGTCGATGATGTAGACCTTGTAGCGCGCCGAGGCCGCCCGGTAGGCGACCGAGTCGATGATCTCGCGGATGTCGCCCACCCCGGTGCGCGAGGCCGCGTCCATCTCGAGCACGTCGACATGGCGGCCCTCGGCGATCGCGACGCAGGTCTCGCAGACCCCGCAGGGCGCGACGGTCGGGCCGCCCTGCCCGTCCGGGCCGGTGCAGTTCAGCCCCTTGGCGATGATCCGCGCCGTCGAGGTCTTGCCGATGCCGCGCACGCCGGTCAGGATGAAGGCGTGCGCGATCCGGTCGGCCGCGAAGGCGTTCCGAAGCGTGCGGACCATCGCCTCCTGGCCGATCAGGTCGGCGAAGGTCTGCGGCCGGTACTTCCGGGCGAGCACCTGGTAGGGAGCGGGGCTGTCCAAGGCGGGTATCCGGGGCCTCTCGCGCGAGGGGGTGGAGCGAGCCCGACCCTAAAGGCTCGCCCGACCGGGGGCAAGCGAGGCCGGGGCAAGCGAGGCCGCCGCCCCGGATCGTTCGGCGACCTGCGGCGTTGGCGCCGGGGACAACAGGCAGGAGATGCGCATGGAAGGCCTCGGCTGGATCAGCTTTCTCTTCGTCGGCCTGATCGCCGGCTGGATCGCCGAGAAGGTCATGGGGCGCAGCCACGGGCTCCTGCGCAACCTGATCGTCGGCGTGATCGGCGCCTATCTCGGCGCCTTCCTGTTCTCGGCGGTCGGCCTCGGCCCGGCGGAGAACTTCTGGGGCGCGCTCGTCGTCGCGACCATCGGCGCCATCGTCCTGCTCGCGATCACCGGGGCCCTTCTCGGCCGGCGCTGACGCCGGCGCGTCGCGAGGCCGCACGATCTTCTTGACTTGCGCGCCTGCCTCGTTTCTTGGACTTGCGCGCCTGCCGCGCGACAAGGGCGCCTGACCATACCCCGGGGGACAGGAATGACACGCTTCCGCCTGACGCTCGCCGCCGGCGCCATTGTCGCAGCCCAGCCGCTCGCCGCGGCCGAGATCACCATCGGCATGCAGCTCGAGCCGCCGCATCTCGATCCGACCGCCGGTGCGGCCGCCGCGATCCGCGAGGTCACCTACGCCAACGTCTTCGAGGGGCTGACCCGCTTCGCCGAGGACGGCACCATCCTGCCCGCCCTCGCCCATGGCTGGGAGATCGCGCCCGACGGCCTCTCCTGGGTGTTCTTCCTTGAGGAGGGCGTGACCTTCCACGACGGCACGCCGTTCACCGCCGAGGACGTCGCCTTCTCCTTCGCCCGCGCCATGGCGCCCGACTCGGTCAACGCCCAGCCGCAGCTTTTCGACGGGATCAACTCGGTCAACGTCATCGACGACGTCACGGTCGAGATCGGCCTCGACGCGCCGAAGGCCTCGCTGCTCTTCAACCTCGCCTGGGGCGACGCCGTCATCGTCTCGCCGGCGAGCGCCGAGACCAACCGCACCCGGCCCGTCGGCACCGGGCCCTTCCGCTTCTCCCGCTGGGTGCAGGGCGATCAGGTCGAGCTCGTGGCCTTCGAGGACTACTGGGGCGAGGCGCCGGCGCTCGAGCGGGTGGTCTTCCAGTTCATCTCCGACCCCACCGCCGCCTATGCCGCGATGATGGCCGGCGACGTCGACGCCTTCCCGGTGTTCCCCGCGCCCGAGAACCTCGCCCAGTTCGAGGCCGACCCGCGCTTCGAGGTGATCGTGGGCACGACCGAGGGCGAGACAATCCTCGCCATGAACCACGCCCGCGAACCCTTCGGCGACATCCGCGTGCGCCAGGCGATCGCGCACGCCATCGACCGCCAGGCGATCATCGACGGCGCGATGTTCGGCTACGGCACGCCGATCGGCAGCCACTTCGCGCCGCATCATCCGGCCCATGTCGATCTCACGCATCTGTCGGAACACGATCCCGCGCGGGCGCGCGCCCTGCTCGCCGAGGCCGGCCTGGAGAACGGCTTCTCGGCGCGGCTCGCGCTGCCGCCGCCCTCCTACGCCCGGCGCGGCGGCGAGATCATCGCCAGCCAGCTGCGCGCGGTCGGGATCGACGTCCAGGTCGTGACGATGGAATGGGCCCAGTGGCTCGAGCAGGTCTTCACCAGCCACGACTACGACCTCACGATCGTCGCCCACACCGAGCCGCTCGACATCGGGATCTACGGGCGGAAGGACTACTACTTCAACTACAACGACCCGGTGATGCGGGCGCTGATGGACGCCCTCGACCGCACGCCGGACGTGGAGGAGCAGCAGGCGCTCCTCGTGGCGGCGCAGGAGCGGGTGGCGGCGAAGCACGTCAACGCCTTCCTCTTCCAGCTCGCCAAGACCGGCGTTGCCGACGCGCGCATCGAGGGGCTGTGGGAGAACGCGCCGGCGCCGGCGAACGACATGACGGGCGTCTCCTGGCGCGAGTGACACGCGCGCGGCCGGTCCGTCCGGAGCAGTCGCGGCCGGATCGACCGGGTTGACCTTCGGCAGCGTCGCCGCTTCACGGCGCGCCCCACCGCAGCATCCCAGAATTTTGGGACATGCGTCGTTGACCGGTTTTCCCGACCAAATGCCGACTTTCCCCAGACCGAATGCCGACGGTTTCCCGGAGCGATCACGGCGCGCGGATAAGCGGCAGGTCCCGAAGCCGTGACCGCCGGCGCGGCCGCCACTGGCTAAAGCCGCGCCCGACGGGTAATCATCGACCCCCGAGGAGACGAGACGGGGCCTGCGGTGATCCGCTTCGCGCTGAGACGGTTCGTGTCGCTGGCGATCAGCCTCGCCGTGGCGAGCGTGGTCGTCTTCGTGACCATCGAGATCGTGCCCGGCGACCCCGCCACCTTCATGCTAGGCATGGGCGCGAGCCCCGAGGCCGTCGCGGCGCTGCGCGCCCAGCTCGGCCTCGACCAGGGTCCGGTGGAGCGCTACCTCTCCTGGGTCACCGGCATGCTCCGGGGAGACTTCGGCATTTCCTATACCTACCGCACGCCGGTCGCCGACATGGTGGTCGACCGCCTCTGGGTGTCGCTGCCCCTCGCGCTCTACGCCCTCGCCCTCTCCACGCTCATCGCCTTCCCCGTCGGCATCTGGGCGGCGTCGCGCCGCGGCACCGCCGTCGACACCGGCGTGATGGGCGCGACCCAGCTCGGCATCGCCATCCCGAACTTCTGGTTCGCCATGCTCCTCGTGCTGGTCTTCGCGGTGAACCTGCGCTGGTTCTCCGCCGGCGGCTTTCCCGGCTGGCAGGACGGCCCCGGCCCGGCGCTCAGGGCCCTCACCCTGCCGGCCATCGCGCTCGCCCTCCCCCAGGCCGCGATCCTCGCCCGCGTCATGCGCTCGGCGCTCATCGACACGCTCGGCGAGGACTTCGTCCGCACCGCCCGCGCCAAGGGCCTCAGCCGCGGCCAGGCCCTGCGCCACCACGCGCTCAGAAACGCGATGATCCCGGTCCTGACCATCCTCGGCCTGCAGTTCTCCTTCCTGCTCGCCGGCGCCATCATCATCGAGAACGTGTTCTTCCTGCCCGGCCTCGGGCGGCTGATCTTCCAGGCGATCAGCCAGCGCGACCTGATCGTGGTCGAATCCGTCGTCATGCTGCTGGTCTTCGCGGTGATCCTCGTCACCTTCCTCGTCGACCTTGCCTATGCCGCGGTCGACCCCCGCCTCAGGCGGCGCTGATGCGGCGCCTCGTCACCGGCGGCGCCGTCGCGGGCCTCTTCGTGCTCGCGGCCCTCCTGTCCTTCCTCTGGACCCCCTACGACGTCGCGGCGCTTCAGATCGCCGACCGCCTCCAGCCGCCCTCTCCCACCCACTGGTTCGGCACCGACCATTTCGGCCGCGACGTCTTCTCGATGATCATGGTCGGCGCCCGCGTCTCGATCGCGGTGGCGCTGCTCGCGGTCGGCATCGGCATCGGCATCGGCGTCCCCCTCGGCCTCGCCGCCGCGGCCCGGCAGGGCGGCTGGCTCGACGAGACGATCATGCGCGGCAACGACCTCGTCTTCGCCTTCCCCGCCCTGCTCATCGCCATTATGATCACCGCGGTGTTCGGCCCGTCGGCGACGAACGCGATCATCGCCATCGGCATCTTCAACGTGCCGGTCTTCGCCCGCCTCACCCGCGGCGCGGCGCTTTCGCTCTGGACCCGCGAGTTCGTCATGGCCGCCCGCGTCGCCGGCAAGGGCTCGGCGCGCATCTCGGTCGAGCACATCCTGCCCAACGTCACAAACCTCCTGATCGTCCAGGGCACCATCCAGTTCTCGCTCGGCATCCTCGCCGAGGCCGGCCTCTCCTATCTCGGCCTCGGCGCCCAGCCACCCACACCGTCCTGGGGCCGGATGCTCGCCGAGAGCCAGACCATGATCGGCTTCGCGCCCTGGCTCGCGCTCTTCCCCGGGCTCGCCATCGTGCTGACCGTCCTCGGCCTCAACCTGATGGGCGACGGCCTGCGCGACCTGATCGACCCCCGCACCCGCCGGAGCCGGGCATGACGCGCTCCGAGTCCACGCCCCTCCTCGCCGTCGAGAACCTCACCCTCTCGATCCACGGCACCCCGATCCTCGACGACGTCTCCCTCGCCCTCGCCCCGGGCGAGGTGCACGGCCTCATCGGCGAGAGCGGCTCGGGGAAGTCGATGACCGCCCTCGCCATCATGGGCCTCCTGCCCCACGGCGCCCGCGCCTCGGGCCGCATCGCGCTTCAGGGCGACGACCTGCTCGCGAAATCCGAGCGCGCCCTGTGCGCCGTCCGCGGCCGCGACATCGGCATGATCTTTCAGGAGCCGATGACCGCGCTGAACCCGCTCCACGCCATCGGCGCCCAGGTCGCCGAAACCGTCCGCCTGCACGCCCGCGCCTCCCGCGCGGAAGCGGCCGCCATCGCCCGCGAAACCCTCGACCGCGTCGGCCTCGCCCGCGTCCCGGCCTCGCGCTACCCCCACGAGCTCTCCGGCGGCCAGCGCCAGCGCGTCGGCATCGCCATGGCCGTGGCGCTGCGACCGAAGCTCCTCGTCGCCGACGAGCCGACCACGGCCCTCGACGTCACCACCCAGGCGCAGATCCTCGACCTCCTGCGCCGGCTCGTCGCCGAGGACGGCATGGGCCTCCTGCTCGTCAGCCACGACCTCGCCGTCGTCGCCGACCTCGCCCACCGCCTCGCCATCATGCGCGACGGCCGCGTCGTCGAGGCCGGCCCCTCGGCCTCGGTCCTGCGCGAGCGCCGCCACCCCTACACCCGCGCCCTCCTCGCCGCCTCGGCCCACCGCCCCGACCGCCTGCAGCGGCTGACGCGGGTTCCCCTGCTCAAGGTAGAGCGCGCGGTCCGCGAGTACCCCGCGCCCGCCGCCGGCTGGCTCGGCCGCGGCGAGCCCTTCCGCGCCGTCAAGGGCGTCTCCTTTACCCTCTTCCGCGGCGAGAGCCTCGGGCTCGTCGGCGAATCCGGCTGCGGCAAGTCCACGCTCGCCCGCGCCATCCTCGGGCTCGAGCCGCTTCAGGGCGGCCGGATCGAGCTCGACGGCGAGGCGGTCGAGGCAGGCCACCGCATTCCCGCCACCCTGCGCGCGAAGATGCAGGTGGTCTTCCAGGACCCCTACGGCTCGTTCAACCCGCGCCACCGGGTCGAGCGGCTGGTGGCCGAGCCCTTCCACCTGATGCCCGACGCCCCCCGCGGCGT
>SKOX01000293.1 GCA_007119835.1 Paracoccaceae bacterium | reverse complement strand
GCCGGAGGAATCGGCCCCGCCCGCCGCGCCGGGGTCGACCGGGCGAGCGGTGAGAGGCGGGGGCCCGACGCGGCCGGCGACGGGCGCCGCCCGAACAGCGCGATCAGCGAGACGCGCCGCCCGAACAGCGCGACGGCAGTGACGGAGGCGCTCGAGCAGGACATCCTGAACGGCGCCCTGCGTCCCGGGGACCGGCTCGACGAGCGCGCGCTGGGCGAGCGGTTCGGGCTGTCGCGTACGCCGATCCGCGAGGCGCTGCTCCAGCTCGCCGCGAGTGGCCTTGCCGCGAGCGAGCCGCGCCGGGGAACGGTGGTCGCCGAGCTCACGCTCTCCGAGCTCATCGAGATGTTCGAGGTCATGGTCGAGATCGAGGTGCTCTGCGCCCGTCTCGCCGCCCGCCGCGCCTCACCCGCCACCGTGGCAGGCCTCGAGGCGCGGCACGGCGAGGCGCAGCCCTTCGTGGAGCGCGGCGACTGGGACGGCTACTACCATGCCAACGTGCGGTTTCACGAGGCGCTCTACGCCGCCGCCCGCAACGGCTACCTCGAGCGCCAGGCGCTCTCGCTCTCCCGCCGGCTCTCGCCCTTCCGGCGGCTGCAGCTCCGGCGGCCCCAGCGGCTCGGCACCTCGAACCGCGAGCATGCGGCGATCATCGCAGCGGTCCGCGCCGCCGATCCCGATCGCGCCGCGGCGGTGATGCGCGACCACGTCACCGTACAGGGGGAGGGCCTCGTCGACCTCTTCACCGTCTTCGCCGAGCGCACGGGCGTGGGGGAGCGCTGAGCCCGATTCTGCACCTTCTCGGGAAGCTGCACATGGCGGTCGCGATACCGAAAAGGCCATTAAAGTCCCTGCTACAGACGCCAGGTCGTCCTGGCATCTTTCGAGGGATGATGTGCCCTCTCTGTTGTTGCCTTGCCTTGCCTAGCCGATCCGTCGAATCCGCACAGGCGCATCCAAAATCTATCCAACGCGATAGTTCGGCGACTCCCGCGTGATCTGCACGTCGTGCACGTGGCTCTCGCGAAGGCCGGCGCCCGTGATGCGGATGAGCTCGCAGCCCCCGCGCATCGAGGCGACACTCGCGTGGCCGGTATAGCCCATTGCCGCGCGCAGGCCGCCGACGAGCTGGTGGAGCACGGTGGCGGCTGGGCCCTTGTAGGGGACCTGTCCCTCGATCCCTTCGGGAACGAGCTTGTCGGCGGAGGCCTCCTTCTGGAAGTAGCGGTCGGCCGAGCCGCGGGCCATGGCGCCGACCGATCCCATGCCGCGATAGGCCTTGAAGCTCCGGCCCTGGAAGAGGAAGACCTCGCCCGGGGCCTCGTCGGTGCCTGCGAGCAGCGAGCCGATCATCGCGCAGTGGGCGCCCGCGGCGATCGCCTTGGCGAAGTCGCCGGAATACTTGATCCCGCCATCGGCGATGACGACGTGGCCGGTGCGGTCGGCGGCTTCGGCGCAGTCCATGATCGCGGTCATCTGCGGGACGCCGACGCCGGCGACCATGCGCGTGGTGCAGATCGAGCCGGGGCCGATGCCGACCTTGACCGCATCTGCGCCGGCCTCGATCAGCGCGCGTGTCGCCGCGGCGGTCGCGACGTTGCCGGCGATGACCTGAACCGACGGCGAGCGGGCCTTGATGCGGGAGACCGCCTCGAGCACGCCCGCCGAATGGCCGTGGGCGGTGTCCACGACGATCACGTCGGCGCCCGCCTCGATCAGCGCCACCGACCGCTCGAAGCCGGTGTCGCCGACGCTGGTTGCGGCCGCGACGCGGAGACGCCCGAGCGCGTCCTTGCAGGCGAAGGGGTTGAGGACGGCCTGCTCGATGTCCTTGGTGGTGAGCAGCCCGGTCAGTCGGTTGCCTTCGTCGACCACCAGGAGCTTTTCGATACGCCGCTCGTGCAGCAGGCGCTTTGCCTCGGCGAGGTCGGCGGGCTCGCGCACCATGGCGAGTCGCTCGGACGTCATGATCTCGCGCACCGGTGTCGTGTCGTCGCTGACGAAGCGCATGTCGCGGTTGGTGAGGATGCCGACCACGACGCCGTCGGGGCGCACGACCGGGAAGCCGGTGATCTTGTAGCGCTCCTGAAGCGCCTTGGCGTCAGCGAGCGTCTGGTCGGTGGACAGCGTCACCGGGGCATAGACGACGCCCGACTCGAAGCGCTTGACCCGCATGACCTCGGCGGCCTGGATCTCCACGTCGGCGTTCCGGTGGATGACGCCGATGCCGCCCGCCTGGGCCATGGCGATGGCCATGCGGCTCTCCGTAACCGTGTCCATCGCCGAGCTCAACAGCGGGATGTCGAGGCCGATCTCGGCGGTAAGCTTGGTGCGCGTGTCGGCCGCCGCCGGCAGGACGGATGACGCGGCCGGAACCAGAAGAACGTCGTCGAAGGTCAGCGCCTCGCGCAGCTGCATCGGCCTCTCCACGAGTGAGGGTGGTCGGAACCCTATCTCACGGGGCCGGGCGAAAGGGAAGGCCGCGGCGACTTCCGTGGGGTTGTCGGTCCGACGTCGCGGGATCGACCCTTTCCAGCCAGAGCGCGCTTGCGTATACCAGCGCGTGAGCTGAGACAGCAAGAGCGCCCGCAGGACGGGCGGGGGACGGATGACCAGAAACCCTCTCACCGAGGACGTCGAATTCATCAGGGCGCTTGCCGAGCTCCTCAGGGCGCATGACCTTGCGGAGATCGAGGTGAACCGCGAGTACGGAGAGGAGGACAGCCTCACGGTGCGGATCGCCCGTGGCCTGCCGCCCATGCCAGCCATCGCCGCAGCGGCGCCGGCGCCGGCAGTCCATGCGCCGCCGCCGCCTGCGGCTCCGACGCACGTGCCGGCCGCGCAGCCGGAAGAGGAGCCGGGGATGGTGACATCCCCCATGGTCGGGACGGCTTACCTCCAGCCGGAACCGGATGCCGATACCTTCGTTCGTGTCGGCGAGACCGTTGCTGAAGGCCAGACGCTTCTCATCATCGAGGCGATGAAGACGATGAATCCCATTCCGGCGCCGCGTGCGGGTACCGTCCGGCGGATCCTGGTCGAGGACGGGGCACCGGTGGAGTTCGGAGCTCCCCTCATGGTCATCGCGTGACGTCGGATCGATGTTCTCCAAGGTCCTGATCGCCAACCGGGGCGAGATCGCGCTCCGAATCCACCGAGCCTGCCGCGAGATGGGCATCGCCACGGTCGCGGTGCATTCGACGGCCGACGCCGACGCGATGCATGTCCGCATGGCCGACGAAAGCGTCTGCATCGGCCCGGCCCCGGCGTCGCTGTCATACCTGTCGATGCCGAACATCATCTCGGCCTGCGAGATCACGGGGGCGGAGGCGATCCATCCCGGTTACGGCTTCCTCTCCGAGAACGCGACCTTCGTTCAGGTCGTCGAGGATCACGACATCACCTTCATCGGCCCCACGGCGGAGCACATCCGGCTCATGGGCGACAAGATCACCGCCAAGGAGACGATGAAGGCGCTCGGTGTGCCCTGCGTGCCCGGCTCCGAGGGCGGGGTGCCGACGATCGAGGAGGCGCGGCGGGCGGCCAAGGAGATCGGCTATCCGGTGCTGGTCAAGGCCACTGCCGGTGGCGGCGGGAGGGGCATGAAGCTCGCCCGGGCGCCGCAGGACCTCGAGCGCGCCTTCTCCACCGCGCGCTCGGAAGCGAAGGCCGCCTTCGGCAACGACGAGGTCTATCTGGAGAAGTATCTCGGCAGGCCTCGGCACATCGAGATCCAGGTCTTCGGCGACGGCAGGGGCAATGCCGTGCATCTCGGCGAGCGGGACTGCTCGCTGCAGCGACGGCACCAGAAGGTGTTCGAGGAGGCGCCGTCGCCGGTAATCGATGCGGAGACGCGGGCGCGGATCGGCAAGACCTGTGCGGACGCGATCGCGAAGATGAAATATGCCGGCGCAGGCACCGTTGAGTTCCTCTACGAGGACGGCGCATTCTACTTCATCGAGATGAACACCCGCCTGCAGGTCGAGCATCCCGTGACCGAGGCGATCTACGACGTCGACCTCGTGCAGGAGCAGATCCGGATTGCTGCGGGCCTGCCGATGTCCTTCTCGCAGGCTGATCTCGTGCCGAACGGCCACGCCATCGAGTGCCGCATCAACGCCGAGCGGTTGCCCGACTTCCGCGCCTCCCCCGGCACCATCCAGGCCTATCATCCGCCGGGCGGGCTCGGGGTCCGGATGGACAGTGCGCTCTACCAAGGCTACGTGATCCCGCCGTACTACGACAGTCTGATCGGCAAGCTGATCGTGCATGCGCGCACGCGGGACCTCGCGCTCGCGCGCCTCGACAGGGCGCTGGCCGAGTTGATCGTCGACGGCATCGACACCACGACCGATCTCTTTCGCGCGCTCCTGGACGAGCCTGCGATCCGCTCGGGCGCCTACGACATCCACTGGCTCGAGCAGTGGCTCGCCGAGGTGGCGGGCACGGAGGAGGCGTGAGCGCCGGGGCGCGGCGATGAAGGACGACTGGCCCGAGATCACGCCTGCGCTCCTGCTTCGCGCCTACGCGTCGGGCGTGTTCCCGATGGCGGAGAGCGCCGACGCCGCGGAAACCTTCTGGGTCGATCCGAAGCGGCGCGGCATCCTGCCGCTCGACGCGTTGCATGTCTCGCGCAGCCTGCGGCGGACGCTGACGCGCGGGGGCTTCGAGATTCGCGTCGACACGGCCTTCGGCGCCGTCGTCGACGCCTGCGCCGATCGCCCGGAGACGTGGATCAACGCCGACATCAAGGGGCTCTACCGCGCGCTGAACCGGATGGGCCGGGCCCACTCGGTCGAGGTCTGGATGGAGGACGAGCTGGCCGGCGGCCTCTACGGCGTCGCCCTCGGGGGCGCCTTCTTCGGCGAAAGCATGTTCAGCCGGCGCCCCGATGCCTCGAAGATCGCGCTCGTCGCGCTGGTCGCGCGGCTGAGGGCAGGGGGGTTCCGGCTACTCGACACCCAGTTCGTCACCGACCATCTCGCCCGCCTCGGCGCGATCGAGATCAGTCGGCAGGCCTATCACGAGCGTCTGAGAGAGGCGATCAACCGGCCCGCCGACTTCCAAGCCCTGCCGCGCGACGCGTCGCCTCAGAGGTTGCTGCAGCTCAGCACCCAGATGTCGTAGCGCGGGTGGTCGAGCGCCGAGAGAGCAGGGGACGAGGCGAACATCCAGCCCGAGAAGCGCGGCTCATCCTCGCGGATGTCGCGGATCCGCAGGAAGGCGTAGGCGTCGGCGTCCGGATCGGCCTCGGGCACGCGGCACGCCTCCGCGGTTACCTCGAGATGCCCGTATCGGATCGTCTCGCCCACCCGCATCTCGAGGTCCTGCGTCGTCCCGTTGAGCGTGTCGAGCCCGCGCAGCGACAGCTGCCCGACCGAGCGCGTCGCCTGGTCGTTGGCGATTTCCTGGGCTGCCGCGCCGGTCGCGAAGGCGGCGACGAGAGCGGCTGTGAGTGTCGGTCGCATCATTCCTGGAGCCCGAAGCGGAGGAGAAGGTTGAGCAGGCTCACCGAGCTCTGCGTGTTCAGGATCTCGTCGCCCGCGGCCAGCATGAAATCCGAGGCCCCCGGCGTGATCTCGAGAAATGCGCCGCCGAGCAGCCCTTCCTGTGAAACCCGGATGTCCGAATCCTCCGGGATCTGCACGCTGCGGTCGATCGCGAGCGTCACCCGTGCCTCGAACCGCTCGGTGTCGAGCCCGAGATCGGTGACCGTCCCGATCTTGATCCCCGCGAGGCGGACGTCGGTGCCGACCGACACCCCCTCGACGCTGCGGAAGGTCGCGGCGAGCGGATAGCTCTGACCGGGACCCCTCAGGCCGGCGATCTGACCCGCATAGATGAGAAACAGCGCAGCCGTGGCGACGACGAGCGCGCCGATCACGGTCTCCGCGGCCCGGTTGCCGGTCATCGCCGCTCGATCTTCTCGCCGCCGCCGCTCAGCCCGGCGTCCAGGGCTCGTAGTCCTGCCGTACGTTCCGCGGCTCGACATGCACGATCGAGCCAGGTGGGCGGTAGGCGGCTTCGGTGCCGGTGAAATTCGGGTTGTGCGGCTTTTCCCACGATTTCGCCTGGCGCGGCGCCACGGTCGGCGGGTCCTGCCAGGTGTGGTGCAGCCAGCCGTGCCACTCCGGACTGACCGAGCTAGCCTCGGCCTCGCCCTGAAAGATCACCCAACGCCGGGCGCCATCGGCGCTCTGGTAGTAGATGTTGCCGACTTGGTCCTCGCCGACCTTCTGACCGTGGCGCCAGGTGTGGAACCGGGTTCCGAGGGTCTGTCCGTTCCACCAGGTGAATATCTGCTTCAGGACGCTCATCTCATGACGCCGAGGCCGTGCCTTCCTTGCGGTCGGCATAGATCAGGAGCGGCTCCGCCTTGCGCATGATGCAGTCCTCGTTGACCACGGCCTCCTCCACGCCGCTCATCGAGGGAAGCTCGAACATCGTGTCGAGCAGCACCTCCTCGAGGATCGACCGCAGCCCTCGGGCGCCGGTCTTGCGCTCTATCGCGCGTTTGGCGACCGAACGGAGCGCGTCCTCGGTAAACGTCAGCCGCACGTCCTCCATCTCGAAAAGCCGCTGGTACTGCTTGACGAGCGCGTTCTTCGGCTCGACCAGGATCGTCACCAGCGCGTCCTCGTCGAGATCGGTGAGCGTCGCGAGCACCGGCAGACGGCCGACGAACTCGGGGATCAGGCCGAACTTCAGCAGGTCCTCCGGCTGCAGCGCCTGCAGCACCTCGCCGACCCGCCGGTCCTCCGAGGTCTTGACGTCGGCTCCGAAGCCTATGGCGGAACCCTTGCCGCGCTGCGCGATGATCTTGTCGAGGCCGGCGAAGGCACCGCCACAGATGAAGAGGATGTTGGTCGTGTCCACCTGCAGGAATTCCTGCTGCGGATGCTTTCGCCCGCCCTGCGGCGGCACGCTGGCAACCGTGCCTTCCATGATCTTCAGCAGCGCCTGCTGAACGCCCTCGCCGGACACGTCCCGCGTGATCGAGGGGTTGTCGGACTTGCGGCTGATCTTGTCGACCTCGTCGATGTAGACGATGCCGCGCTGGGCGCGCTCGACATTGTACTCGGCCGACTGAAGCAGCTTGAGGATGATGTTCTCGACGTCCTCGCCGACGTAGCCGGCTTCTGTCAGCGTCGTAGCGTCCGCCATGGTGAAGGGCACGTCGAGGATGCGTGCCAGCGTCTGGGCCAGCAGCGTCTTGCCGCAGCCGGTCGGGCCGATCAGCAGGATGTTCGACTTCTGCAGCTCGACGTCGTTGTTCTTCGCCGAGTGGTTCAGGCGCTTGTAGTGATTGTGGACGGCCACCGACAGGACACGCTTCGCCACCTGCTGGCCGATGACGTAGTCATCGAGAACCTGACAGATCTCCCGAGGGGAGGGCACGCCGTCGGCCGACTTAACGAGGTTCGACTTCGTCTCCTCGCGAATGATGTCCATGCAGAGCTCGACGCATTCGTCGCAGATAAACACGGTCGGACCCGCGATCAGCTTGCGCACCTCGTGCTGACTCTTTCCGCAGAAAGAACAATAGAGCGTGTTCTTCGCGTCACCGCCGCTCGACTTGCTCATCGTTCACCTCCGCCCCGCGCATCCATCGGCATCTTGCTCGTCTCACTTCCGGCGCTGGCCTCCCGCCGATCCCAAGCGTGACATAGGAACATTCTCGGCCGCTGGAAGACAAGGCGCAAGCCGAAGTTTCATCCCTGCCGCCGCTGCTGCGCCACGCAACGTCGCACGAACCGTCAAGCGTCGCCAGCCGCCTCTTCGCGCCGCGTCACGATTTCGTCAATCAGGCCCCACTCCCTCGCGTCGTCCGCGGTCATGAAGCGATCGCGCTCGAGAGCGGCTTCCACGGTCTCGTAGCTCTGACCGGTGTGGTAGACATAGATGTTGTTCAGCCGCTCCTTGATTGCCTGCGTCTCGCGGGCGTGGATCATGATGTCCGTCGCCTGGCCCTGGTAGCCGCCCGAGGGCTGGTGGACCATGACGCGCGCGTTCGGCAGGCAGTAGCGCATGCCCTTGGCGCCGGCCGTCAGCAGGAGCGAGCCCATCGACGCCGCCTGCCCGACGCAGAAGGTCGAGACCGGCGGACGGATCAGCTGCATCGTGTCGTAGATCGACAGCCCGGACGAAACGACGCCGCCCGGGCTGTTGATGTACATCGCAATTTCCTTCTTCGGGTTCTCCGACTCGAGGAAGAGAAGCTGCGCGACGATCAGCGTCGACATGCCGTCATGCACCGGCCCGGAGACGAAGATGATCCGCTCCTTCAGGAGGCGCGAAAAGATGTCATAGGCGCGCTCGCCCCGGGCCGTCTGCTCGACCACCATGGGCACGAGTTGCATGTAGGTCTCGAGGGGGTCGTTCATAAAGGACATCCGGGATTGCGTCTCATGGTGCCGGCGCCGCGGCCTGCGGCGAGCGTGAAGAACCTAGTCGGGGCCGTGAAGCGTGGCAAGACCCCGATCTCGCCAGAGGCGTGTGGAAGCTGTCGATCACTCAACCCTGCTGGGCAGCTTCCGGCGCGGTGCCTTCCTGCTCGTCGAGCTTGGCGATCTCCGCCTGAAGCTCGTCCTTGCTGACGGGCTTCTCGGTCACCTTGGCGAGCTCGAGGATGTAGTCGACGACCTTGTCCTCGAAGATCGGCGCGCGGATCTGGCTCTGGGCGCCGGGATTCTTCTGGACGAACTCGAAGAACTGCCGCTCCTGACCGGGATACTGCCGCGCCTGCATGATCACGGCGCGCTGCATCTCCTGGTCGCTGACGGTGATCTCCTTCTTGTTGCCCACATCGGCGAGCAGGAGCCCCAGCCGCACCCGGCGCTCGGCGAGCTTGCGGTGCTCTTCGGTCGGTTCGATCGCGCCGTGCTCGTGGCCCTGAACCTCCGGGTGCTCCTCGTGCCAGAGCTGGTGCGCGATCTGCTTTGCCTCGACGTCGACGAGCCCCGGCGGGACCTCGAACCTCGCCACGTCGTCGAGCGCGTCCATCAGCCGGCGCTTGACGATCGCCCGCGTCGCCTGCCCGTACTCGGCCTGCAGCCGCTCGCGGATGTTCGTCTTCAGCTCGTCGAGGCTTTCGACGCCGAAGCGCTTGGCGAGCTCGTCGTCGATCTCCGCGGGCTTCGGCGCCTTCACGGCCTTGACCGTCACCGCGAACGACGCCTCCTTGCCGGCGAGGTTCGGCGCGCCGTAGTTCTCCGGGAAGGTGACCGTGACCGTCGGCGTGTCGCCGACCTTCACGCCCTTCAGCTGCTCCTCGAAGCCCGGGATGAAGCTCCCCGAGCCGAGCACGAGCGGGTAGTCCTCGGCCTTTCCGCCTTCGAATTCCTCACCCTCGACGCTCCCGACGAAGTCGATCACGACCTGATCGCCTTCCTCCGCCGCCGCGTCCTCCGGGCGGTCCTCGAAGACGTTCGCGGTCTTGGCAAGGTTCGCGAGCGCCTCGTCGACTGCCGACTCCTCCACCTCGGCCACCGGCTTCTCGATCTCGACCGCGGCGAAGTCGACCTCCGGCACCTCGGGCAGACGCTCGTAGGTGACCGAAACCTCGACGTCATCGCCCTCCTGCCAGTCCTCCTTGGTCATCTTGACCTCGGGCTGGAAGGCGGGCCGGTCGCCGGTTTCCTCGAAGTGCGAGCGCATCGCCTCGTCGATCGTCTCCTGCATCGCCTCGCCGAGGACCGACTTGCCGAACATCTTCTTCATGAGCGGCAGCGGCGCCTTGCCCTTGCGGAAGCCCTTCATCTGGAAGTCCTTGCGGGCCTCCTCGAGCTTCTCGTTGACCTTGGCGTCGAGCTCGTTCGCAGGCAGCCGGAATGCGTATTCCCGCTTCAGCCCGTCGTTCAGGGTCTCCGTGACCTCCATCCCGTCAATCCTCGCCTTCGTCCGTCTATGTGGCTGTCTTGTCGTCCGTTTGGTGCGGGCGGAGGGACTTGAACCCCCACGCCTTTCGGCGCCAGAACCTAAATCTGGTGCGTCTGCCAATTCCGCCACGCCCGCAGGGCGCGGGTCCCGTCGCCGGTGCCCCGATTTCGGCCGGTACGTAACAGAGGCCCCAGGGCTGTGCGAGCGAAAAGTGAGCATTGCCACCTGCGTTCGGCGCCGCCGCCCGTCGCGCTCCCCGACTCAAATCTGCCTAAAGATGCGTCAATTTGCCCGAATTATGGGCGTCTTGGCGTGATTTCGATTGCGGCCTCCGCGGCGCCTCTGCGCCTTCGTTGAAGTCGCCGGGGCAAGCTGGTTCACGGGCAACAGTCGCGGCCGGCCCGCGACCGACAGGAGGGAGTTTGCCGAGATGAAAAAGATCGAGGCCATCATCAAGCCATTCAAGCTCGACGAGGTGAAGGAGGCTCTGCAGGAGGTCGGCATCCAGGGTCTCAGCGTCGTCGAAGCCAAGGGCTTCGGTCGCCAGAAGGGGCACACCGAACTCTACCGCGGCGCCGAGTACGTCGTCGACTTCCTGCCGAAGGTGAAGATCGAGGTCGTGCTCGCCGACGAGCAGGTCGAGGCGGCCGTTGAAGCGATCATGAATGCCGCGAAGACCGGCAAGATCGGTGACGGCAAGATCTTCGTGCTGCCCGTCGACCAGGCAGTCCGCATCCGCACGGGTGAGGAAGGCAACGACGCCCTCTAGGCCGTCGCCGAGCCGAGGGACTGGCCGGGGTGGCTCCGGTCCGTCGCGCCTGCCCATGACTGAAAAACCAGGGACCGAGACATGAGCGACAAAGAAACCGTACTCAAGCAGCTGAAGGATGACGAGGTCGAGTACGTCGATCTCCGCTTCACCGACCCCAAGGGCAAGCTCCAGCACGTCACGGTGCTCAGCGATCAGGTCGACGAGGACTTCCTCGACGAAGGCTTCATGTTCGACGGATCCTCGATCTCGGGCTGGAAGTCGATCGAGCAGTCGGACATGAAGCTCATGCCGGACCCGGAATCCTCCTACATCGACCCGTTCTTCGCCGAGAAGACCCTCTGTCTGCACTGCTCGGTCCTCGAGCCCGACACCGGCGAACCCTACTCGCGCGACCCCCGCGGCACCGCGCAGAAGGCCGAGGCCTACCTGAAGTCGTCCGGCATCGGCGACGTTTCCTACTGGGGCCCCGAAGCCGAGTTCTTCCTCTTCGACGACGTGCGCTTCTCGACGAAGCCGAACAAGGTCGGATTTCAGATCGACGCCGTCGACGGTGCCTGGAACAGCGACACCGAGTACGAGATCGGCAATATGGGCCACCGTCCGGGCGTGAAGGGTGGCTACTTCCCGCTGCCGCCCGTCGATGCCGGCCAGGACATCCGCTCGGAGATGCTCTCCACCATGAAGCGGATGGGCATGAAGGTCGACAAGCACCACCACGAGGTCGCCTCGCCCCAGCACGAGCTCGGCCTGATCTTCGGCCCGCTCACGCACCAGGCCGACCACCTCCTGAAGTACAAGTACGTCATCCAGCAGGTCGCCGCCGCCTACGGCAAGACCGCGACCTTCATGCCGAAGCCCTACTACGGCGACAACGGCTCGGGCATGCACGTCAACATGTCGATCTGGAAGGACGGCAAGCCGCTCTTCGCCGGCGACAAGTATGCCGACCTCAGCCAGGAGGCGCTCTGGTACATCGGCGGCATCCTCAAGCACGCGAAGACGCTCAACGCGTTCACCAATCCCTCGACCAACTCCTACAAGCGCCTGATCCCGGGCTTCGAGGCGCCGGTGCTGCGCGCCTACTCGGCCCGCAACCGCTCGGCCTCCGTCCGCATCCCGTGGAGCGAGAGCCCGAAGGCGAAGCGCGTCGAGTGCCGCTTCCCCGATCCGTCGGCCAACCCCTACCTCGCTTTCGCGGCGCTGCTGATGGCCGGCCTCGACGGCATCAAGAACAAGATCGACCCGGGCGAGGCCTCGGACAAGGACCTCTACGACCTGCCGCCCGAGGAGCTTGCCGAGATCCCGACGGTCTGCGGGTCCTTGCGCGAGGCGCTCGAGAGCCTCGACCGCGACCACGCCTTCCTGCTCGCGGGCGACGTCTTCACCAAGGACCAGCTCGACGGCTACATGGCGCTGAAGTGGAACGAGGTCTACCTCTTCGAGCACACGCCGCACCCGGTCGAGTACCAGCTCTACTATAGCTGCTGACATCCCGCGTCCGACGGGCGGCATTCTCCGGGGCGCCTTCGGGCGCCCCGTTGATTAACTCGACTTTGGTGGGTGAACAGCAGGCGCCCAAGCCGGGGGACGCGCGTGATTGGTCGCGCGAATCGCGCCGCGGCCTCAAGCTCCGGCGCACTGGAGCGATTGCGTAGCAGCCGGAACGACCGCAGCGAACGTGACTTCAGCGAGGGAAAAGTTCCCGGCCTGGCCCGCTTGAGTGCCCGCGACCGCGACACTTATTCCTCCCTGCGCGACCTTCGCGGGTTTTCCTGGTGCGGCAGGGCGTGCTAAGGGGCCGCGATGCGAGGACAGAGGCTGCAATGGATCAGGTAGTGGACAAGGCGCCGCGCGGCACGGTCGTGCTTGGGGTGCACGGTATCCGGCATTGGACGGACAGGACCTTCTCCTTTTACTGCGAGCGCCCGGCGAGCTTTCGCTTCCGCTCGGGGGAGTTCGTCATGATCGGACTGATGGTCGAGGACAAGCCGTTGGTGCGGGCCTATTCGATCTGCTCGCCGTCCTGGGACGACACTCTGGAATTCTACTCGATCAAGGTGCCCGACGGACCGCTCACCTCGCGGCTCCAGCATCTCCGGGAGGGCGACAAGATCGTGATGCGGCCGAAGCCGGTCGGCACGCTGGTGCATGACGCCCTCGTTCCGGGCAAGCGGCTGTTCCTGTTCTCAACGGGAACCGGGATTGCGCCTTTCGCCTCGATCATCCGCGATCCCGAAACCTACGAGAAGTTCGACCGGGTGGTCCTGACCCATACCTGCCGGCAAGTGGCCGAACTCGCCTACGGTTACGACCTGATCGAACGGATCCGGACCCACGAGTTTCTCCCGGAAATCGTCGGTGACAAGCTCACGCACATTGCCACGACGACCCGGGAGGAGAGCCCGGCGATGGGACGGATGACCGACTGGATCCGCGACGGGCGTCTGGCCGCCGCGGCGGGCGGCGCGCTTGATCCGGAGACCGACCGGGTCATGATCTGCGGCTCCATGGAGATGCTGCAGGAGCACAAGGAGCTTTGCCTGGGCCACGGCTTCGTCGAGGGTTCCAATTCGGAGCCAGGGCAGTTCGTGATCGAGAAAGCCTTCGTCGACTGACGGCCGACGCCGCCGGAGCGCTTCACGACGAGACGGTGCGTCAGCGTGGCGAGGTGGCGGGATCCGGCGCGCGTTCAGCGTCGAGCTTCGACCTCTTGGCCTTCTTCTCCGATTTCAGACGGGAACCGCGCAGGACACCCTGCTCTTCGAGGAGAGGGTGCGCCACGGCGGTCAGATGCGCGGCGATGCGCTTGAGGTCGCGCAGAATGTCGAGGTGCAGCCCGGAGGTTTCGATCGAGGCAGGCGTGCCTTCCCGCAGGCGCTCGAGGTGGCGCTCCGTCGCTTCCGCCTCGAGCCCGCGCAGGCGGTCCTTTTCGGCGACGAGTTCGCGAGCCGAGTCTCCGTCGCGCGTGACGAAGACCGTGAGCGCGAGGCGGAGCTGGTCGAGCACGCGGGCGTGGTAGGTCCGTAGGTCGCGCCAGCCCTCGGGCGAGAAGTCGACCTCGAGTCGCTGCTTCTTCTGGCCGGCGCGGACGAGCCCCTTGTCGATGATGTCGCCCACATGCTCGAGATTAGTGGCGAAAAGCAGGAGCTCGATGACGCGGCCATGATGCTCTGCGTCGAGCGGCATGCGCAGCAGCCGGACAAGGTAGTCCTGGAGATCCTCGTGGGTGAGGTCGACGGACTGTTCGAGGGCGCGGATCTCCTCGATCGGTCCCTCGTCCCCCGTCTCGAGAATGACCGCCGTGCGCCGCAGCATGGTCTCGAGTGTGTCGGCCATGCCGAGGAGTTCCCGTGTGGCGGCCGTGAGGGCGAGGGACGGTCGGTCGAGAAGGGCCTCGTCGAGCCGGTGGGGGCGGAGTCGGTCCTCATGGTCGGACTCGGGGAAGGTCCGCTCGAGCAGGCGGGCGGCCAGATGCGTGAGCGGCAGGCAGACGACGAGCAGCGTGACGTTGAACAATGTGTGGACGTGGGCAACCTGGCGCTCCGCTCCGCCGGGGAGGTCGGCGGCGTAGGCCGAAAGCGGCCCGACGAGCGCAAGGGCGAGGAGCGCGGCGCCCGACCGGAAGGCGAGGTTGCCGTAGAGGACGCGGCGCGCCGCGGTCGGGCTGCCTGCCGTCAGTCCGATCGGCACGAGGCCGGCGCCGAGATTCGCGCCAAGCACGAGGATGACGGCGAGCGGCAGCCCGATGACCCCGGCCCCCGCCAGCGACATGGCGAAGAGGACGAAGGCGACGGAGGAATGGAAGAGCCAGGTCAGGCCCGCGCCGATCAGGAGGGCGAGGATCGGATCGGCGCCAAGGCGCTCGAGGACGAGGTGCAGGACCTCGCTCTCGCGCATCGGCTCCGAGGCCTCCACGATCAGGCCGAGCGCGAGGATCATCAGGCCGAAGCCGAGCACCATCCGCCCGATCTGCTGGGCGCGGTTGCTTCGGGCGATCAGCGCGAGCGCGGCGCCCGCTGCGAGCAGGACCGGGACGAGGGCAGAGAGATCGAAGGCGAGCACCTGGACGACGAGGGTGGTGCCGAGATCGGCGCCGAGCATGACCGCGAGGGCGGGCGCGAGCGCGATCATGCCCCGCGAGACGAAGGCCGAAAGCAGCATCGCGACGGCCGTCGAGCTTTGCAGGCACGCGGCTGCGCCGAACCCCGCCGCGGCGGCGCGGGCCTGCGCGGATGTTGCCTTGGCAAGCAGGCGGCGCAGCGCGTTCCCGAAGGTGCGCAGCACGCCGGTCTTGACCATGCTGGTACCCCACAGGAGCAGCGCGATGCCGCCGATGAGGTTGAGAAGAATCATGTGGCCGGCCAACGAAGCGCCTTCCGGTTCGTCGTTCGTATGCTCTCGCGAAGCTTGAGAATGAACGGGCCTTACTGTGCGCCAGTTCCCGTCGCGTGCGCAAGCCGGGCTCAGGCTCGATTGCCGCGCAGCGAGCGGCGCGATCGGCGTGGCGCAGCTTCTACAGCGCGGTTCCAGGTGCGGATCATCGGAATGCTGCCCGCATCGGGAAGTATTCGCGCGGCCCCGGCCCGTCGGCCCACCTGGAAACCGTCAGGTCTCGGCGTCCCGCGACCGGAGATCGCCTAGGGCATCAGCATGCCCCGCAAGGTGAAGAACAGGAATGCCGCGATCAGCGCCGTCGCCGGCACGGTGATGAGCCAGGCGGCGATGATCCGGATCACAAGCTCGCGCTTCACCAGCACTTGCCGATGCGCCTTCTGGAGGCGCTTGCGCTCCTTCTTGTCCAGGAAGGCGGTGCCCCGGTCCTCGCGGAAGCGGCGCTTCAGGTCTTTCAGCATCG
Organism: Paracoccaceae bacterium; assembly: GCA_007119835.1. Classification (GTDB taxonomy): domain Bacteria; phylum Pseudomonadota; class Alphaproteobacteria; order Rhodobacterales; family Rhodobacteraceae; genus Amaricoccus. Next base: position 4,639 of record SKOX01000293.1, on the reverse strand, counting down.
TCCCGCGTTGGGCGATCGGCGCTGCGGTGAAGCGCGAGATGAAGGCGTCGATCGCGGCCTGATCGCCGGGCGGATGATGGGCGCGGATCTCATCGAGCGTCCGCTCGTAGCTCGCGCGGAGGTACTCGCGCAAGAAGCCGACGCCGAGCACCGCCCCCACCGTCACATGCGTCGTCGAGACGGGCAGCCCGAGCTGGCTCGCGAGGATGACCGTCAGCGCCGCCGCCATGAGAATGCAGTAGGCGCGCGTCGGGTCGAGCTTGGTCAGCTCGCTGCCGACCGTGCGGATGATCCGCGGTCCGAACAGCGCGAGACCGATGACGATACCGATCGCACCGATCAGGATCACCCAGAGCGGGATCGGCGCGGCTGCCGCGATATCGCCTTCGGGAGCGCTCAGCACGTCGACGATGGCGGCGAGCGGCCCGATGGCGTTGGCGACGTCGTTCGAGCCGTGCGCGAAGCTCAGAAGCGCCGCCGCGAATACGAGCGGCACCGTGAGAAGCCGGTTGACCGCGGCCGCGCCAGGCCGCTCCATCGCGATCCTGCGTCTGACGACCGAGCGCATGAAGAGCCAGCCGAGACCGCCGGCGACGAGGCCGGCTGCGGCGGCGGCGCCCGGCTCCACCGGCATGATCCGCTGGACGCCCTTCAGCATGAGGTAGGTCGCGAAGGCCCAGGCCATCGCGCCGACGAGCAGCGGGACGACGCGGCATCCCGCTGCGTGGACGTCGGGTTGCTGGAGAATCGTGCGGCTCACGAGGTAGAGAAGCGCGGCCGAGATGCCGGCCCCGAGCACGGGCGAGACGACCCAGCTCGCGGCGATGCTGCCCATCACTGCCCAGTTGACGATCCCAGGCCCGGCCGCCGCCATCCCGCCGCCGAGCACGCCTCCCACGATCGAGTGCGTCGTCGAGACCGGCGCGCCCAGCGCGGTCGCGGCATTCAGCCAGATCGCCGCCGCAAGCAGTGCCGCCATCATCAGCCAGACGAAGCTCTGCACGTCAGGCACGAGCTCGGGATCAATGATGCCGCCCCGGATGGTCGCAACGACGTTTCCGCCCGCGATGATGGCCCCTGCCGCCTCGAAGACCGCCGCAATGGCGAGCGCCGAGCCAAGCGTGAGCACGCGCGCGCCGACGGCGGGGCCGACGTTGTTCGCTACGTCGTTTGCGCCGATGTTGAGGGCCATGTACGCCCCGAAGCCCGCGGCGAGCGCGATCATCACCGCGAACTCGCCACCGCGGAGCAGCGCGTAGAGGGCCACGATGCCGACGAAGGCGGCGCAGATCGCCAGCCGGACAACCAGCGCCCCGACCAGCCGCGTGCTAGGCTGCGCCCGAGCCGGTTTCGTCGCCTCGTCTGCCGTCCCGTGCGTCGTCATAGCTCGCGCCCTTGCCGCTGCCTGTCCGGTTCACGTTCCGGATCCTCGCGCGCGGCGAGGATGCGCTCGATCTCAGCACCGCGCCGGGGTGTCGGCCAACGCGATGCGGAGGGGCGTGTTTCCGCTGCCGGGTGCGAATAATTCGTCTTCATGTCTCGCTCCCAGTGAGCCTTGCGACCCAGGTGCCGCTGCAGCGCCGCAGATCCGTCGACCGGCCGAGGGCGATGGATTGAGCTTTCAGTGCCGATGCAAAGCGGTGGACGATCCTTTCGCGAACGGCGGCGTGGTGATGTAGAGCTTACTTTTGCGCCATGGTGATGCCGGTGCGTCTCAAGGACAGGAGCTAAGTAGGAGCGGAACAGGGTCCGCCTGTGGCTGGGCGTGGACGAACCCTTCGACGCTGATGCGGAGGGGACCGGACGATGCTCCCGACGGCTGCGGCGCCGCCGAAGCGGCGGGCGGCTCCGTGTGCCTCGCACGCGGAGCACCTCGGGTCGTTGAGGAGACGGAAGATGCGTCCCGCTCATGCAGAGGCGGCCGCCCCGGAGAGCGGCCGCAGTTCGTTCATGCAGGAGCTTTCCCGCTCAGTCGCCAGTGCGCGATTCCTCGCCCTCGGGCCGGGGTTCCTCCTCGAAGAGGCGTTCGATGTCGAACTCGGCGGCCGCCTCGGCGTCGAGCGCGGCTTCCTCCTCGGCGCGGACCTCCTGAACCGACTTGCCCGCGGCCTGGATCTCGGCCTCCTCCGGGGAGCGGGCGACGTTGATCGTGATCGTCACGTCGACCTCCGGGTGGAGCGAGACCGTGAGCTGATGCAGGCCGATCTCCTTGATCGGGTGGTCGAGCTGGATCTGCCGCCGGTCGAGGCTGAAGCCGCCCTCGGTCGCCACGTCGGCCACGTCCCGCGTCGTCACCGAGCCGTAGAGCGCGCCGGACTCGGCCGCCGAGCGGATGACCATGAAGGATTGGCCGTCGAGCTTGCCGGCGACCTTCTCGGCCTCCTTCTTCGCCTCGAGGTTGCGCGCCTCGAGCTGGGCGCGCTGCTCCTCGAAGCGCTTCATGTTCGTGTCCGTCGCCCGGAGCGCCTTGCCCTGCGGCAGCAGGAAGTTGCGGGCGAACCCGTCCTTGACCTTCACGACCTCGCCCATCTGGCCGAGCTTCGCGACCCGCTCGAGTAGAACCACTTCCATCTCTGTCTCCCTCAGCGGACGGCGTAGGGCAGGAGCGCGAGGAAGCGCGCCCGCTTGATCGCCTGCGCGAGCTCGCGCTGCTTCTTGGAGCTCACCGCGGTGATGCGGGAGGGCACGATCTTGCCCCGCTCGGAGACGTAGCGCTGCAGGAGCTTCACGTCCTTGAAGTCGATGGCCGGAGCGTTGGCGCCCGAGAACGGGCAGGACTTGCGCCGGCGGAAAAATGTGCGATTTGCCATGACCCTTTACCCCTCAGTCCTCGCGCCGCGGGCGGCGTCCGCCGCGGTCGCCCCGGTCGCCACGATCGTCTCGACCGCGGGACTGCAGCATGGCGGACGGGCCTTCCTCGTGCTTGTCGACCTTTACGGTCAGCACCCGCATAACATCGTCGTGGAGCCGCATCAGCCGCTCCATCTCGTGCACGGCCGGCGCCGGGCTCTCGGAGCGCATGAAGCAGTAGTGCCCCTTGCGATTCTTGTTGATCTTGTAGGCCATGGTCTTGAGGCCCCAGTACTCGTGGCCGACGAGCGACCCGCCGTTGTCCTTCAGGACCTGGCCGAAATGCTCGATGAGCCCCTCGGCCTGCGCGTTCGAGAGATCCTGACGCGCAATGAAGACGTGCTCGTAATGAGCCATCCCGATCACCTGTCTTTTCCGGCGCGCTTCAAAACGGGGACCTTCACCCTCCGGCCCGCGTACGAGAGGCAGCGCGATCGCATTCTCTGGAGGGAGGCGTCCGTATACGCGCCCCGGCCGAAAAGGCAAGGGGGTGGACGGGATTCGGCGCGGCGGCTAGGTAGGGCGGGTTGCGACGGGAGGATCGATGCAGGCCTTCGTGTTTCCGGGCCAGGGCGCCCAGACGGTCGGGATGGGCCGCGATCTTGCGGAGGCCTATCCGGCCGCGCGTGCGGTCTTCGAGGAGGTCGACGCCGCCCTCGGCGAGAAGCTCTCGCAGACGATCTGGGAGGGGCCGGCGGATGCCCTGACCCTGACCGCGAACGCCCAGCCGGCGCTGATGGCGACCTCGCTCGCCGCCTATCGCGCGCTCGAGGCCGAGGGGCTGGCGGCGCCCGACTTCGTCGCGGGCCATTCGCTGGGCGAGTACTCGGCACTCTGCGCCGCGGGCAGCCTGATGGTCGCCGACGCCGCCCGCCTGCTCAGGCTGCGCGGCGAGGCGATGCAGGCCGCGGTTCCCGTGGGCGAGGGGGCGATGGCGGCGATCCTCGGCCTTGATCTCGCAGCGGTGGAGGCGATCGCGTCGGAGGCCGCCGCGGGCGAGGTCTGCGAGGCCGCGAACGACAACGACCCCGCCCAGATCGTCGTCTCCGGCCACCGCGGTGCTGTCGAGCGCGCCACGGCGCTTGCCCGGGAGCGCGGGGCGAAGCGCGCCGTGCTGCTTCCGGTGAGCGCGCCCTTCCACTGCGCGCTGATGCAGCCGGCCGCCGCTGCGATGGAGCAGGCGCTCGGCGACGTCGAACTCGGCCCCCCGTCGGCGCCGCTCGTCGCGAACGTGACGGCGCGGCCGGTGACGGACCCCGCGGAGATCCGGCGGCTTCTCGTCCGGCAGGTGACGGCGCGCGTCCGCTGGCGCGAGAGCGTCGAATGGATGGCGGCCGAGGGCGTCTCGCGCTTCGTCGAGGTGGGGGCGGGGAAGGCGCTGTCGGGGATGATCCGGCGGATCGCGAAGGACGCCGAGACGCGGGCGGTGGGAGCCGCCGGCGACGTGGCGGCGGCGAAGGGCTGATGCGGGCGCCGCAGAAGCGGGCGCAGCGCCCTGCGACGGTCACGCCATGCGGAACTCCGATCCGCGCGCCGACGGTATCGGCGGAGCAATGAGGGAGGGAGCCATGTTCGATCTCGGCGGCAAGAGAGCGCTCGTCACCGGCGCCTCGGGCGGCATCGGCGGCGCGATCGCCCGCGCGCTGCACGCCCGCGGCGCGGCCGTCGGCCTCTCCGGCACCCGGACCGGGCCGCTCGAGGCGCTCGCCGGCGACCTCGGAGCGCGAGCGCATGTTCTGGCCTGCGATCTCGGCGACGCGGCTGCGGTCGAGGCGCTGCCGAAGCGGGC
>SKOX01000256.1 GCA_007119835.1 Paracoccaceae bacterium | reverse complement strand
TCCCACCCGGCGAGCCGCCCGCGCCGGGCGACCCCGACCTGCCGCCCGGTCCGGGCGCGCCCGAGGGACCGGACGTGCCGCCCGAGGAGCCCCCCGTCCAGGATCCGCCCGCGCCCGACACGCCGATCGAGCACCCGCCGGTCGAGGATCCGCCCGGTCCCGACGTTCCGGGCGAGATCCCGCCGCAGCCCCCGACGGAACTGCCTCCCGGCGGGCCGACCGAGATCCCGCAACAGGTCGCCCATGCTGCTCGCCGTTGACGTCGGCAACACCAACGCCGTCTTCGCGCTCCATGACGGGGAGCGCGTGGTCGGGGAGTGGCGCTGCCGCACCGAGGGCTACCGCACGGCAGACGAGTATTTCGTCTGGCTCCGCCAGCTCATGGACTTCAACGGCATCTCCGACGGCATCGACAGCGTCGTCGTCTCCTCGGTCGTGCCGCAGGTCCTCTTCAACCTCCGGGTCATGGCGGACCGCTACTTCAACACGCGCGCCAAGGTCGTCGGTCGGCCGGACGTGCGGCTGCCGATCGAGGTGCGGGTCGATCCCGCCGTCCAGGTCGGCGCCGACCGCCTCGTCAACACGGTCGGCGCCTGGGACCGCTACGGCGGCGACCTGATCATCGTCGACTTCGGCACCGCCACCACCTTCGATGTGGTCGGCCACGACGGCGCCTACGAGGGCGGCGTGATCGCGCCGGGCGTCAACCTGTCGCTCAAGGCGCTGCACGAGGCGGCCGCCGCGCTGCCCTTCATCGACGTGACCAAGCCCGCCCGCGTGGTCGGGACCAACACCGTCGCCTGCATGCAGTCGGGCATCTTCTGGGGCTATGTCGGCCTGATCGAGGGCATCTGCGCCCGGATCGCCGTCGAGCGCGGCCGGAAGATGACCGTCATCGGAACCGGGGGACTGTCCACCCTCTTCGCGCAAGGGACAGACGTGCTGGAGAAGATCGACACCGGGCTCACCATCCACGGCCTCGTGCTGATCGACCGGCTGAACAGGGAGTAGGAACGAGGCCCATGGCAAAACCCGACCGGCTTATCTACCTCGCGCTCGGCGGCGCGGGCGAGATCGGCATGAACATGTATGTCTACGGCTACGGGCCGCAGGACGCCGAGCGGTTCATCGTCGTCGACTGCGGCGTGACCTTCCCCAACATGGACAGCTCGCCGGGCGTCGACCTGATCGTGCCGGACCCGCACTGGCTCCAGGCCCGCGCCGACCGGATCGAGGCGATCTTCATCACCCACGCGCACGAGGATCATGTCGGCGCCGTCGGCCATCTCTTCCCGCGGCTGAAGGCGCCGGTCATCTACGCCCGCCGCTTCACCGCCGCTCATGCCAAGCTCAAGATGGAGCGCGCCGGGCAGGACACGACGCTCGTCCATCAGGTCGATGCCTGGCCGCGCACGGTCGAGGCCGGGCCCTTCACCGTCGGCTTCCTGCCGGTCTCCCACTCGATCCCCGAGGCGTCGAGCCTCGTCATCGACACCCCGGCCGGCCGGATCGTCCACTCCGCGGACTTCAAGATCGACGCGACGCCGATCGTGGGCGAGCCGTTCCAGCCCGAGCTGTTCCGCGAGGTCGGCGCGAAGGGCGTCAAGGCGCTGATCTGCGACTCGACCAACGTCTTTGTCAGCCATCCCGGCCGCTCCGAGGCCTCGCTCTCCGAGGCGCTCGGCGCCGTGATGCGCGAGACCAAGGGGATGGTCGTCGCCACGACGTTCGCCTCGAACGTGGCGCGGCTGAAGACGCTGGCCGAGGCGGGGCAGGCCGCCGGCCGCTCGGTCCTCGTGCTCGGCCGCGCCATGCGCCAGATGCTCGCCACCGCCCGGACCGCGGAGGTCCTCGACAGCTTCCCGCCCGTGCTCGAGCCCCAGGACGCGGCCGACGTCGCCCGCGGCAAGCTCCTCGTGCTCGCCACCGGCAGCCAGGGCGAGCGGCGGGCGGCCTCGGCCCAGCTCGCCGCCGGCTCCTACCAGGGGATCGAGCTCAAGCCGGGCGACCTCTTCCTGTTCTCGTCGAAGACCATCCCCGGCAACGAGGTCGAGGTCGCGCGCATCCTCAACCAGCTCTCCGAGCGCGGCATACGCGCGATCGACGACACCGACGGCCGCTACCACGTCTCGGGCCATCCGAACCGGCCCGACCTCGTCTCGATGCACGGCCTGATCGACCCCGTGACGGTCATCCCCAACCATGGCGAACACCGTCACCTGACCGCCCATGCCGAGCTCGCCCGCGAACTCGGGCGCAAGGGCCTGGTCGCCGCGAACGGCGCCATCGTCGACGTGACAGACGAGGCGCGCATCGTCGGCCACGCCGAGACCGGCCGGCTCTACCTCGACGGCTCGACGATGATCGGCGCAATGGAGGGTGTCGTGCGCGACCGCCTCCGGATGGCGCTGCGCGGCCATCTCGCGGTCAGCGTGATCTTCGACGAGGAGGGGCGGCCGATGGGCGGCGTTTGGGTCGAGGGGCTGGGCCTGCCCGACACCCGCCGCTATCCCGACGGCCTCGCCGCCGCTGTCGAGGCCGCCATCGACCAGAGCCTCGGCCGCGCCAAACGCTCCGATCTCGCAGACGACGACGCCGTCGAACGCATGGTCGTGCAGGCGTCGAACCGGATCTGCATGGATCTGGTGGGCAAGAAGCCGGTGGTGACGGTGATGATCAGCCGGCTCGACTGAATGGCCGCGGCGGGCGCCCCGGGGCGCTCGCCGGCACTTGACGGCCCCGCACGGCGCTGGCGTCGCGCGGGTTCGGGCTGCAAGGCGCGCCGGTTGCGGAGCCCGAAGCTTGGCGCTAGGAGAGGCGCCTTGGCGGAAGAGGCCTCCATGCGAGTGGGCATTCTCGAAACCGGCGAGGTCGCCGAGGATCTGCGCGCCGTCCACGGCGACTATCCGGCGATGTTCGCGCGGCTGTTGCGCAGCGTCGATCCCTCGCTCGAGCTCGCGACCGTCTCCGTCGTGCGCGGCGAGATGCCGGAGGCACCCGGCCAGTTCGACGGCTGGATCGTCACCGGCTCGCGCCACGGCGTCTATGACGACCTGCCGTGGATCGACCCGCTGAAGGACTTCCTGCGCGCCTGCCTTGCCGAGGGCGTGCCTGTGGTCGGCATCTGCTTCGGCCATCAGATCCTCGCCGAAGCCACCGGCGGCCGCGCCGCCAAGTCGGACCTGGGCTGGGGCGTCGGCGTCCTCGACTACGAGGTCTGCCGCCGCCCGTCGTGGCTCTCCGACCTGCCCGACCGCTTCGCCGTGCGCGCCATCCACCAGGACCAGGTCACCGCGCTTCCCGACGAGGCGACCGTCCTTGCCGCCTCCGCCTTCTGCCCCTATGCCGCGCTCGCCTACGGCGATCCGGAGCGGCCGCGCGCCATATCGCTCCAGCCGCATCCGGAGTTCGACGCGGCCTTCCTCGACGATCTTCTGGCCGCGCGGGCAGGCGTCGTCGTGCCGGAACAGCTCGCGGCCGAGGCGCGCGCAAGCCTCGTCCGGCCTGTCGACGACACCGCCTGGGCGAGGCTGATCGTCGCGTATCTCCGGAATGCGATCGGCGAGGCCGCCCGCGAGACCGCGCCTCGGTGATCCGCGTCCGCCGGGGAGCGCCGCTTGGCCACCTCGTGCTGGAGACGGACGGTTGGCCAGGAGCGCGGACCCGTACGGCTCGCCTTCCTTGCCTGGCATGTCGGTAAGCGCGGCTGGGCCCGGCTGCTTGCAATGGCGGCCGATGCCGCTCCTGAAGCTGCCGTATGGGCGAGGCGGGCGACTTCCTGATGGCGCCGTGCGTCCCATCGCTCCGCCGCGGAAGGCGCTGCGCGGGCCGGCCGCAGTCGCCGGCCCGCGAGGAATGTCTAGGTCAAACCTGCGCTGACAGCCGCTCGATCTCCTCTTTCAGGTGAAGCTTTCTCACCTTGAGCTGCCTGATGCTTAGGTCGTCAGCCCCCGGATGTCGCTGTTCGTCCTCGATTTCCTGCGCAATTGCCGCGTGCTTCTTCCGCAGTTCCTCGAGGTGCGAAGTCAGGCTCATGCGATCCTCCTGGTCACGTTCCGACTGAACGCTCGGATTAAACCATGGATCCGTCGGTCTGTCACGCTGACGTCACACGGCATTCGATCAGTGCGCGATGATCAGGCCGCATGTGCGCGGACTGCGAGCAGGTTGGGCGCGCGCAGTGCCCGTGCAGCTGCCCCCAGGCCCAGGTCCCCCTTCATCAGCGTGACGAGGCCGCCGAGGGCGATCGCCGCCAGTGCCAGGAGGCTGCCGCCCGAAAGCGTCTCGCCGAAGCAGAGATAGCCGACCGCCATGGCCGGGATCATGTTGAAGTAGAGGAAGGGCGCGAGCACGGTCGCTTCCGCCCGGGCGTAGGCGGCAACGGTCAGGAAGTGGCAGAGCGCCGAGATGCCGCCGAGCGCAAACGCCCCGGCGAGGAGGTGAACCGACAGCGCCGGTATGCCGTTCCAGAAGGCGAAGGGCGCGAGCATCGCAGACCCGAGCAGGCATTGCACGGCGAGGGTGGAGAGCGTGTCCGTCCCGCGGGCGCGGCGGGTCGCGGCGAGGTAGGCGCCGAGGAGCGCGCCGCCGGCGAGCGCGAGGATCGAGCCTGGTGCGATGCCGGCTTCCGGCGCCATCAGGACGTAGGCCCCGGCAACCGAAAGCAGCGCCCCAACCGCCCGCGGCGGCGTCAGCGCCTCGCGGTAGAGCACGACCGAGAGCAGCATCGACACGATCGGCGCGATCAGGAAGCCTCCGACGGCCTCGGCCATCGGCACGAGCGCGAGCGCGGCGATGAGCGACGTCATGGCGCCCATGATGAGGCCGGTCCGGACGACCATCCCCAGCCGGTCGTCGCGGTCGACGACGATGCGCCGCCCGGTCGCCTGCGCGATCGCGACCGCGATGAGGCCCGCGGTAAAGTAGCGCAGGAAGGCAACTTCCATTGCCGTGTGTTCGACCGACAGCGTCTTGGCCACCCCGTCGACCGCCGGGGTCAGGAGCATGGCAAGGATGATGAACAGCACGCCTGCCTGCATGTCTTGCGCTCTCCCGGAAGCTTTTTTGCTCGACGCTAACCTAGGTTGTCATCTTCTTCTCGGATACCACCATAGGATGTGTCAAGCAACAGTGGCTGCATGTGGCGCAGTACTTGCTCCGCCTGCCAAGTAAATCTGCCACCTTCCGCGGCGTGTGCGCCGCCCGCGTGAAGGCAGAAGGGCGGATGCAGCCGAAGCGGAGCCCTCGACGCCTTGCGGGCGCGGACCAGCACGCGGCCGGCAGGCCGGCCGGCGCGCCCGGCGAGCGGCAGGATCTCGGCGCCGCCGGCGCGTCCTTCGAGGCCGGCGAGGATCGTGCCGAGCCGGCATGCGCGGTGGACGAGCACAAGCGTGCCGCCCGGGCGCAGCCGGCGCAGGGCCGCGTCGATCCAGTCGGCGAGCGGCGTCGTCTCGGCATGCGCCGTGGCGCGGCCGGGCTCGGGCGAGGCGGAGCCCGCGGCGTCGTGGAACGGCGGGTTGGTGAGGACGAGATCGAAGCTCCGCGCACGCAAGGGCCGGGGCATGGCCCGCAGGTCGCCCTCGTGCACCGTGAGCGGCAGGCCGTTCAGCGCGGCGTTGCGCCGGGCGAGGTCGGCGTAGAAGGGCTGGATCTCGAGGCCGTGCAGGTCGAGGCCGGGGACACGCGCGGCGAGGCAGAGCGAAGCCGCGCCGGCGCCGCAGCCGAGGTCCAAAACGGCGTCGCCTGCCCGAGCGGGCGTGAAGGCTGCGAGCAGGACCGGGTCCGTCGCCGCGCGGTAGCCGCGGCGCGGCTGGAGCAGGGTGATCCGGCCGCCGAGGAAGGCATCGCGCGTGAGGCCCTCCGCGTCGGGTGGGCTCATGGCTCGGAGAAAACGTCTATGTCGTTGGCGCGGAGGATGGCGCGGGCCTCGAACGCGTCGGCGTCGGCGACGACGAGGCGGCGCGGGAAGATGCCGATGCCGCCTTCCATGATGCTCATATGGACGTCCAGAACGAAGCAGTCTATATCCTCGGCCCGCAGGAGCGCCGTCGAGAAGGCGATGATCGTGGGGTCGGTCGTCCGGAGGATTTCCTTCATGCCGGGCTTCTAGATGCCTGCGTGCGCGAGGTCGAGAGAGATCGGACGATGAACCCTCCAACCCGCGTCGCACCGACCGGCGTGGCGCCAACCGGCGTCACGACACCCGTCGAGGACCTTCAGGCCCTGCTTGCCTGCGACATGGAGCGCGTCAACTCGCTGATCCGGGAGCGGATGGCGAGCGAGCACGCGCCGCGCATCCCGGAGGTGACGGCGCATCTCGTCGAGGCGGGTGGCAAGCGGCTGAGGCCGCTGCTCACGCTCGCCGCCGCGCGGATGTGCGGCTACGAGGGCGGACACCACGTCCGGCTCGCCGCGACGGTGGAGTTCATCCACACCGCGACGCTCCTCCACGACGACGTGGTGGACGAGAGCGCACGGCG
>SKOX01000273.1 GCA_007119835.1 Paracoccaceae bacterium | reverse complement strand
CTTCGCGGCGGCGCCGCGCGCCGTGGTGACCGCGCCCGCCGCCGGCCTCGTGCAGTATGCCGGGCCCTTCCTCGACTGGCTGGGCGTCGTCGTGCTCGCCGCCGACAGCGGCGAGACGGTGCTCCTCGCCGGCCTCGACGAGATGCTGGTGGAGGCCGGCGACCGCCTGGGCCCGGGTGCGCCCGTCGGCCTTCTCGGCGGCCGCGCGCTCGCTGCCCAAGAATTTTTGATGTTGCCCGCGCAAGGAAGTGACGCCATCGGCGAGGAAACGCTCTATATGGAACTTTGGCGCGCCGGTGAGCCGGTGGATCCTGGCCCGGTCTTCGATGCGGATGGTCTCGATGCGGGTGGCGCTGCAGCGAACGGATAGGATGGGGCTTCATGAGAAAAGTAATGCTCGCAGGACTTGGCGGGGCGCTTGCCGGGGTGCTGGTCACGACCCAGTTCGCGGCCCCGATCCTCGCCCAGGAGGCGGGTGACCGCCGCGCCGTCTACGAGCAGCTCGACCTCTTCGGCGACATCTTCGAGCGGATCCGCGCGGGATACGTCGAGGAGGTGTCCGAGGCCGACCTGATCCAGGCCGCGATTAACGGCATGCTCCAGTCGCTCGATCCGCATTCGGGCTACCTGCCGCCCGACGACTTCGACGACATGCGCGTCCAGACCCGCGGCGAGTTCGGCGGCCTCGGGATCGAGGTCACCCAGGAGAACGGCTTCGTGAAGGTCGTGGCGCCGATCGACGGAACGCCGGCCGACCGCGCCGGCATCATGCCGAACGACCTCATCACCCATGTCGACGGCGACTCGGTGATGGGGCTCACGCTGAACGAGGCGGTCGATCTCATGCGCGGCCCGGTCGGCAGCCAGATCAACATCACCGTGCTGCGCGAGGGCGAGGCCGAGCCCTTCGACGTCGAGATCACGCGCGAGACCATCACCATCCAGGCCGTTCGCTCCCGGCTCGAGGACGACGCGGTGGTGCTGCGGATCACCACCTTCAACGAGCAGACCTTCCCGAACCTCGAGGCGCAGATCGCCGAGCGGATCGAGGAGGCGGGCGGCCTCGACAGCGTCGCGGGCTTCGTCATCGACCTGCGCAACAACCCCGGCGGGCTGCTCGACCAGGCGATCCGCGTCACCGACGCCTTCCTCGATTCGGGCGAGATCGTCTCGACCCGCGGCCGCGACCCGCGCGACGCCGACCGCTTCAACGCGACCGCAGGCGACCTCACGGGCGGCAAGCCGATCGTCGTGCTGATCAACGGCGGCTCGGCCAGCGCCTCGGAGATCGTCGCGGGCGCGCTGCAGGACCACCGGCGGGCCATCGTCGTCGGCACCCAGAGCTTCGGCAAGGGCTCGGTCCAGACCATCATTCCGGTGCAGCGCCAGGGCGCGATGCGGCTGACCACAGCGCGCTACTACACGCCGTCTGGCCGCTCGATCCAGGCGCTCGGCGTCGCCCCCGACGTCCTCGTCGAGCAGCGCCCGGCCGAGCAGGTCGCCGAGGTCGACGAGGACGAGACCCAAGTCATCCCGCCCCTGCGCTCGGAGAGCCAGCTGCGCGGCACGCTGCGCAACGACTGGCTGACCGACGAGCAGCGCGAGCAGCTCGAGGCCGAGCAGGCCCGCAAGGAGGAGATCGCCGCACGGCGGGCCGAGGACTACCAGATGTCCTATGCCCTCGACGTCCTGCGCGGGCTGTCCTTCCTGAACGGCATGGCGAAGAACTGAGCGTGGGATCCCACGCCGAGCCCCCGCTCGACGACGTCGCGCCGCTGCCCTACCGCCGCGGCGTCGGTCTCGTCGTCGCCAACCCTGCGGGCCTGGTCTTCGCGGGGCAGCGCCTCGACAACCCCGGTCCCGCCTGGCAGATGCCGCAGGGCGGGATCGACGACGGCGACGAGACGCCGCTCCAGGCCGCCTTCCGCGAGCTCGAGGAGGAGACCGGCATCCCGTCGCGCGCCGTCGAGCTCGTGGCCGAGACGCCGGGCTGGCTGCGCTACGACCTGCCCCTAAACCTCATTCCCCGCGTCTGGGGCGGGCGCTTCCGCGGTCAGGAGCAGATGTGGTTCCTCATGCGCTTCGGCGGCGACGATGCGATGATCGACATCACGCGCGCGCATGCTGAGTTTTCCCGGTGGCGATGGATGCGGCCCGACGACCTCATCCAGCGGATCGTGCCGTTCAAGCGCGACCTCTACCGTGAGGTCTTCACGGTCTTCCGAGAGCATCTCTGAATCTGGCAGGCGGGCTGGCGAGTGGGCGCCGCCGCGTCCCAAGGCCGGCTGCTAGCGCGCGCGCTCCCGCCTGCGCGAGCGCACCAGCTTCCGCTTCGGCGCCGGCCCCCACTCGCTCCGCCTGGTGCGCGCGCCCGGCGCGCCTTCGAGCTCGAGGAGTTCGAAGAGCAGCCCGCCGGTAATCGCCGCGGCTTCGGCCAGCCGCACCACCGCCCGGTGCCCGAGCCCGATCACCCGCCGCGACCGCTCGCCCGTCAGGGTCTGCGACTCGGCGTCGTAGCGGAAATACTCGCGCCCGAGCGACGAGATCGGTACCAGCCCATCGGCCCCGGTCTCGTCGAGCTTCACGAACAGCCCGAACCGGGCGATGCCCGCCACGGTGCCCGCGAATTCCGATCCCACCCGGTCGGCGAGATAGGCCGCCAGATAACGGTCGGTCGTGTCCCGCTCGGCCATCATCGAGCGCCGCTCGGTCATCGAGATATGCTCGCCGGTCTCCGCAAGGGCCTCTTCCTCCTCGCGCGTCAGCCCGTCATCGCCCCAGCGATGCGCCCGGATCAGCGCGCGATGGACGACGAGGTCGGCATAGCGCCGGATCGGCGAGGTGAAATGCCCGTAGCGCTGCAGCGCGAGGCCGAAATGCCCGAAATTCTCCGGCGCATAGTAGGCCTGGGTCATCGACCGCAGCACCGACATGTTGATCATCTCGGCATGCTCGGTGCCCGCGACACCCTCGAGCAGGCGGTTGAGGTGCCGGGGCGTGAGGTGCTGCCCCTTGGCGAGCGTGAGCCCCACGGTCTCCGCCGTCTCGCGCAGGCTCTCGAGCTTCTCCGGATTCGGCTCCTCGTGGACGCGGTAGAGGAGCGGCAGACGCTTCGCCTCGAGCGCCTCGGCCGCCGCGACGTTGGCGAGGATCATGAAGTCCTCGATCACCCGGTGCGCGTCGAGCCGCTCGCGGAAGGCGACCGACAGGACCTCGCCGGTCTCCGACAGCACGATCTTGCGCTCGGGCAGGTCGAGCGCGAGGGGCGAGCGCGCCTCCCGCGCCACCGCCGCGCTGCGCCACGCTTCCCAGAGCGGCTTCAGCACCGGCTCGAGCAGCGGTGCCGCCGCCTCGTCGGGCTCGCCGCCGATCGCCGCCTGCACCTGGCCGTAGCTCAGGCTGCCGGCCGAGCGCATCATGCCGCGCACGAAGCGGTGCCCGCGCTTGCGGCCCTGCCCGTCGAGAACCATCCTCACCGCGATGCACGGCCGGTCGACGCCCTCGTGCAGCGAGCAGAGATCGCCCGAGAGCTGCTCGGGCAGCATCGGCACCACCCGGTCGGGGAAGTAGGTCGAGTTGCCCCGCCGCCGCGCCTCGCGGTCGAGCGCCGTGCCCGGGCGGACGTAAGCGGCAACGTCGGCGATCGCCACCCAGACCACATGCCCGTCCGGATTGCCCGGGTCGTCGTCGGGGTGGGCATAGACCGCATCGTCATGGTCCCGCGCATCCGCCGGGTCGATGGTGATGAGCGGCAGCCCGCGCAGGTCCTCGCGGTTGCCGAGCGGCAGCGGCTCGGCCGCCGCCGCCTCGGCGAGCACGGCATCGGCGAAGGCGTCCGGGATGCCATGCTCGTGGATGGCGATGAGCGAGACCGACTTCGGCGCCCAGGGATCTCCCAGCCGCTCCACCACCCGCGCGCGGGCGAGGCCGTAGGCCGGGGGCCGCCCGACCTGCTCGGCCTCGACGAGCTCGCCGTCCCGCGCGCCGCCACGCTCGGCGTGCGGCACGATCCAGTCGCGGTCGGTCTTCTTGTCGATCGCCGCGATCCGGCCGGCCTCCTCGCCGGCGTGATAGATGCCGAGGATCCGCCGCGGCCCCATGCCGATCCGGCGGATCACGCTCGCCTGGAGCGGCGCCTCCGGCGCCGGCGGCATCAGCCGGCCAAGCAGCCGGTCGCCAGGCCCGAGCGCCGGGTCGCCCCGGCGCGGATGCACGAGCACCCGCGGCGCCGGTCCCTCGGCCTCGGTCGGGTCGGCGGGCTCGGCCCAGAGGTCGCCCATCGCGTCGGCCTCCACGACGCGCAGGAGGAGGACGGGCGGCAGCGCGCCTGCCGGCCGGACCTTCCGCCGGCGCTTCTCGAGCACGCCTTCGTCTGCAAGCTCGGAGAGCATCCGCTTCAGCTCGACCCGCTCGCGCCCCTTGAGCCCGAAGGCCCGGGCGATGTCGCGCTTGGCGGTCTGGTCGGGATTTTCGCGCAGGTAGGCGAGCAGCGCGTCGCGGTCGGGCAATCGTGTCATGCCGCTAGATCTAGGGGCTGTCGGTGCGGATCGGTAGAGGCGACGCGGCGAAGGTGCGGCCGAGCGAGCAGGCAGGGAGGCGGAACCGCGCCTTGGGCTGAGCGTTGACGATCTTCATGCGCGCGCCTGAAGCCGATGCTTCCCGACATTGAACCGCTGCGCATTCTGCGGTTCGAACTCGCCCAGCTTGCGGCGGGCTTCGTCGCGCTCCTGCCGAACATCATCGCCGCCCTCATTGTCCTTTTTCTGACATGGGCGGTGGCGCGCTATATCTGGCGGGTCGAGCGGCGCCTCCTCAAGCGCTGGCATCAGCGCCCGACGCTGGTCGCCGCGGCGCGCACGCTGACGCGCTCGCTGATCTGGCTCGGCGGCCTCATCATCGCGGCGGCGTTGATCTTTCCGGGACTGTCCGCGGCCAACGTGGTCGCCGGCCTCGGGATCGGCTCGCTGATCGTCGGGCTCGCCTTTCGCGACATCATCGAGAACTACCTCGCCGGCATCCTCATCCTTTTGCGAAAGCCGATGCGACTCGGCGACGACATCCTCTGCCAAGGCATCGAGGGCCAGGTGGAGCTGATCACCATCCGCGACACCTACGTGCGGCAGCGCTCGGGCGAGCTCGTGCTCGTGCCGAATGCCTTCATCTACGGCAATCCCACGACGGTGCTGACCGACCTGCCGCTGCGCCGGATCGAGCTGGAGGTGGGCGTCGCCTACGATACCGATCTCGAACGGGCGCGGACGGTTCTGCTCGATGCCTTCGCGGGGCTCGAGACGGTCGAGGCGTCGAAAAAGACCGAGGTGTTCTGCGAGGGCTTCGGCGACTCGTCGATCGACTTCGTTCTGCGCTGGTGGACCGGGTCGACGCCCACGGAGGAGAAGCAGTCCCGCGACGAGGTGGCGCGGTCCGTGAAGCGGGCGCTCGACGGCGCCGGCATCGTCATCCCCTTTCCCCAGCGCACGCTCAGCTTCCTCGAGCCCGTCCCGCTCGACCGCACCGAAGCGGATCGGCGATAGCCGTCAGGACGAGAGGACGACCGCGAGGGCGACCGCCGCGGCGGAAAGCTGCACGAGGTTGATCCCGACCGACGCCCGGTGCGCCTTGTCGAAAGCGGGGCCTGCCGCCTCGTCGCCCGCGAGCATCCGGTCGCGCAGCCGGTTGATCCGCGGCATCAGCACCTGCCGGTTGATCCCGCCGAGCACCGCCATGCCGGCGGCGAGCGCGGCAAGGCCCGGATAGTCCGGTACGAGTGCAAGGGCCGCGAGCGCGAAGACGGCGGCGATCGTCAGGAAGTACCACGGGAAGACCTGCCGGATGAACGGCCCCGCCGTCTCCATCGGCAGCTTCACGAACACGAGCGGCGAAAAGACGAACGAGAAGAACGCCATCCCCCCCAGCGCAAGCGCGAGAAGCAGCCCCGCCACTATCTCCATCGCCGGTCTCCGTCAGCCACTGGCGGCCTTCTTGCGCGGCGAGGGCTTGTCCTTGGCCAGCGCATCGTCGGCGGGCGACGCGGCGGCCTTCTTGCCCGACGGCTTCTTCTGCGCGGCCTTGCCGCCCGCTGCCTTCTTCGCGGGCTGCTTCGCCGCGCCCGCCGTCTTCGCCTTGGCCTTGGCGGCCGGCGCCTTCTTCGCCGTCTTCCGCTTCTTCGGCGCCTTCGCCTCGATGAGCTCCAGCGCCTGCTCGAGCGTCACCGCCTCGGGCTCGATCTCCTTCGGCAGCGTGGCGTTCACCTTCTCCCACTTCACGTAAGGCCCGTAGCGCCCGGCATAGACCGCGACCGTCCCGCCGTCGGGATGCTCGCCGAGCTCGCGCAGGGGCTTCGCCGCCGTTCGTCCGCCGCCCCGCGCCGCCTTCTGCGCCAGGAGTTCGACCGCCCGGTTCATGCCGATCGTGAAGACCTCCTCCGCGTCCCGGATGCTCGCGTAGGTCTTGCCGTGCTTCACGTAGGGGCCGAAGCGCCCGATGCCGGCCTCGATCAGTCCGCCGTCCT
>SKOX01000461.1 GCA_007119835.1 Paracoccaceae bacterium | reverse complement strand
GGCCGCGCTCTTCTCGGTCACCACCCTCCTCGGGGCATGGAAGCGCCGCGGCACCGCCGAGCGCCCGCCCGGCTGGCGGCCCCGCGCCCTCGCCGCCGTCCCGCTCGTCGCCGCGCTCGCCGTTCTCTGGTTTCTCGGCAGCCTGGCGCTGATCACGGTCGATGCCGCCGACTTCGACATCGCGGCCCTTCAGCAGGAGCCCTGGCCGACGCCGTTCATGCTGCACATGCACGCCGCCGGCCTCGCCGTCGCCGGCACCGCGCTTGCCATGCTGGTCGCGCTCCCGGCCGTCTGGCGCGGCTCGGGGTGGCGCGTCGGGCGGCGCATCCACGCGAGCGTCTTCGCCCTCGCGCTGGCGCTCCTGGCCTTCCTCCTCTGGCAGTGGCGCGTGATCGGCGCCCCGGTCGTCTGACGAGGCGTCGCCTGCGTGCCGAGCGATCGCCTGGCCCGTCGCCGTGGTGATCCGCCTTTCGCCGGGCGAGGCGTGTCGGCGGGGAAGCCGCGCCGGCGGCCAGAGCCTGACCTTGACCCGAACGGAAACGTCTGGAACCAGGAGACCGTCAGCAGCGTCGCGATCGGGCCGCCTTGCCTGATCGCACCGATGGCGAGGAGCAGGTACTCGCAGGACGAGGCGGCGGTTCTGCCTGGACCTCAGGCACCACGCAGCGAAGGGAGGCTCGGATGACGCCCATCGTCGATCTCAGGGGCAAGCGCGGGCTGATCGCCGGCGTCGCCAACGACCGCAGCATCGCGGCCGGCTGCGCGGCGGCGATGCGCCAGGCCGGCGCCGACCTGGCCCTGACCTACCTCAACGAGAAAGCCGAGCCCCACGTGCGGCCCGTCGCGGAGGCGGTCGGCGCCGACCTCATGCTGCCATGCGACGTCCGGATCCCGGGCCAGCTCGAGAAGGTGTTCTCCGAGATCGAGGCGCAGTGGGGCCGGCTCGATTTCCTGCTCCACTCGATCGCCTTCGCCCCGCGGGAGGATCTGCATACCGGCGTCATCAACTGCTCCGCGGACGGCTTCGCGATGGCGATGGACGTCTCCTGCCATTCCTTCATCCGCATGGCGCGACTCGCGACGCCGCTGATGACGAACGGCGGATCGCTGATGACCGTCAGCTTCTACGGCGCCGAACGGGTCGTGGAGAACTACAATCTCATGGGGCCGGTGAAGGCGGCACTCGAGTCGAGCGTGCGCTACATCGCGGCGGAACTCGGGGAGCGCGGGATCCACGCGCACGCGATCTCGGCCGGAACCGTCAAGACGCGCGCCGCCTCGGGCATCGACCGGTTCGACGAACTCATGGACGAAGTTCGCGCCCGCACCCCGGCGCGACGCCTCGTGACCATCGAGGAGATCGGCAGGATCGCGGCCTTTCTCGCCAGCGACGCCGGCATGCCGCTCTCGGGCTCCGTTGTCTTCGCCGACAACGGGTTCCACACCATCGCATGAACGGGCAGGTGCGCCGCAGGCGTCGCCGCATCGGCAGGGAGAAGAACCGCGGGAATGCACCGCCGGCGACGACGGGCGAGAGGCCGGGCCGTTCGGCTGCCGCAGGCCCTGACTGGATGATGAGACCGGAGAGACCCCTTGAAGCACATCTCGAAGTCCCGCGCCCCTGCGGACGCTGAGCACCGCCGGGAGGTCCGGCCCGTCGTCTGCTACCCTATGGAGACGCTGCCGCGGCCGGACCTCGCAGCCTACGAGCAGGCGCGCGCGGCGATGCAGCCGAAGCAGCGGGTCACGGTCGCCCCGCGCAACGCGGCGTGCTTTCGGGTGCGCGCCGGCGACTTCTTCCGCATCTCCGTGGAGGGCCCGCAGGTCGGCGACCTCAACCTCTTCAGCGCCCACAACCTCGACGAGCGCTTCTATTCCGGCAAGACCCGCGCGCTGAACGGCACCCACGTCGGGACCGGGGACCAGCTCTTCTCGAGCTTCCCCTACCTGCGCCCGATGGCGACGATCACGCGCGACACGCTCGACTGGTACGGGTTCGACGCCTTCGGCGGCGCGGTCCACGACGTCATCGGCACGCGCTGCGACCCCTACACCCACAACCTCCTGTCCGGCGGCGGGCAGTACCACCATTGCTGTCACTCCAACCTGTCGCGGGCCCTCGCGAAGGAGACCGGGCTTCCCGTCCGCGCGGTCGAGAAGCACGTGCACGACGTTCTCAACGTGTTCATGTGCACCGGCTTCCTGCGCGAGACGGGGCAGTATTTCATGAAGGCGTCGCCGGTGCGGAAGGGCGACTATCTGGAGATGTTCGCGGAAATCGACCTCCTGGGCTGCCTGTCAGCCTGTCCGGGTGGCGACTGCTCCGCGAGCCATTCGTCGGACGAAGCGGTTTGCCATCCGATGTATGTCGACATCTTCGCGTCCGACGTGCGCCCGGAAGGATGGATGCCGCCCGGGGTCAACGGCTATGACGGCAGCCACGGTGTCGGTGCGTGACGCCGGCAGGCGGCGAGCCGAGCTTCGCCCGTTTCGCAGGAGGGGCGCAGGATCGGGTTCACGACGGTGGTCGTGCCGACGCGAGGGCCGCCGTCGATGACCGGCACCTTCGGGCGCATCGCCAGCCGCATGGCCTCGGCCCGGCTCGCCGCCAGCACCGGGCCGGTCTGGCGCTCCATCCGCGGCAACGCCTTGTCGGCATCGGTTGAGGCTCAGGTGCCGAGGAGGACGCGGATCAGGTCGGGATGGAGGCGTTCGCGCGCGAACCGGTCGGCAAGGCGCGCGCAGTCTTCCGGGCCGGCTGTCCCGGCAGGTGCGGTCCGCTCCGCGGCCGCCTCGGGGCAGGCGGGCGGCTCCGGTGAGCGCGGCGGAACGCGGATGCCGTCGAGCAGCCAGTTCCTGCCGATCCTGCGCGCCTCGGCCCGCGCCTCTGCGGTGCGGCCGTTCGCGAGGTGGAAGAGGGCGGCGCCGGTGCGATAGAGCGAGGGCTGGCAGGGATTGCGCGCGAAGGCCGCCTCGATCAGCGGCATCGCGCGCTCCCAGCGCATGCGCAGGGCGAGGCGGTGGCCGAGTTCGGCCATGATCGTGGTGTCGTTCGGGTTCAGCAGATGCGCCCGCTCGAGGGCTTCGAGGGCTGCCTCGATGTCGCCGCGGTACCAGAGCGACAGGCCCAGCGCGCAGTGGGCCGAGCTTGCCCGCGGCGCGAGCGCCACGGCGCGCTCGGCGAGCGCGAGCGCCTGCGCGAGCGGGTCCTGCACCTTCGCCGCGCCCCGCAGCTCGAGGCGATCGGCGTCCAGATAAACGCGGGCGAGACAGCCATGCGCCTCGGCGTCGTGCGGATCGCGCAGGACGGCCCGCTCGAGCGCCTGGCGCAGGGCCGCGTGCTGTGCCGGATCCGGCGCCAGCGCGTACTGGTGGAAGCGGACGCCGCAATCGTAGGAGCAGACGTCGCCCGGCGGCGCGCCGTCGCGGTCCCGGGCGCGGACACTGAAGATGACGCCGTAGGGCTGGGCGAGCGTGCTGACCACCTGCGCGGCGATCTCGGTGCGCAGCCGGTCGATCTCCCCCGTGGCGAGGCTGCGCTCAAAGCTCTCGGCCCAGACGGTCCTGCCGCTTTCGACGTCGACGAGCAGTGCCTCCACCCGCAGGTATCGCGCCGACAGGGTCGTGGCCCCCGTGAGGAGATAATCGACCTGGAGCGTGTCGCGCAGGCGCGCGAGATCGGCTTCGGGGCCGGGCTGCACGCCGGCCTCCGGCCCCAGCACGAAGAGATCGGTGAACCGGGTGAGCCCGACCACGAGGGCGCGGGCGAAACCGCGGGCGAAGCGCGGGAAGACCGACGGGTCGCCCTCGTCCTCGAAGGCGGCGACGACGATGCGGGGGCCGATGTCGGCCCGGGCCGCGGCCGCCGGTCCCGCGGCCTCCGGGTCCGGACCGCCATCGATCGCGAAGACCGGCGCGTAGGTGCCCTTGGGAATCCCGATGCGGATCGCCTCGTCGCGCCCGCAGGTCAGGTAGTAGCGCTCGAGCGAGCGTCGCAACCGCCCCGCCTCGATCCGGACGATGGCATCGATTTGCGGGTCGAAGGAGGCGTCGCGGCGAAAGACGGTTGTCGCGATGGTGTAGGCCTTGATCCGATCGGCGCGGCCCGCGAGCGCCTCCCCGACCACATAGGCGAGGAAGGACCGGTTGCGCTCCGAGGCATCGAACTGCGGCGAGGCCAGCACCCGCCCGAGCGCCTCCCGGATATCGGCCGGCCTCGGCTCGGGGAACGACACCACCCCGCGCCCGGAGCCAGGGCTCCGCCGCAGAGCGGGGCTGGCCGCGGCATTGCTGGTCATCCGACCGGCGCCGCCGGTGGCGCGGTCCTGTTCCGCGTTGCACCATCCGGCCGGTCTGCCCGGAGGGCCGCCCAGCCCGCGGCACCGGCCGCGGCGCCGAGCAGCGGCGCGAGCCGGAACGGCCAGAGCCGGCCGTGCGCGTCGGTCTCGGCGAAGCGGCCGGCTGCGGTGGAACGCGCCGGGTCGACCGACCTGTTGGTGACCGGGATGGAGATGAGGCGGATGCGCGTGGGCCCGATGGCGATCGGCAACGCCCGGCAACGCGGCATGTCGGACCAGGCGAAGCTCGGCAGGGACAACGTGCGGGCCACTCGGTTTTACCCCCAATGCGACAGCGGGAATACGTCTCGACGCGCTTTGTGCTTTGCCCGGAGACGGATGCCACCGAGGAGCAGACGGCGATAGTCGGACCAAGGACCTACACGGGACGATCGAGTCCGGCCTGAGGCGGCTGCTCACGGGGGCGGCGCGGCGGCCCAAGACCTCTTTCGGGACAAGAGCCGGGCGCCCCACCGGGGTCCGGCCCGTAGGCTGCCGCCGCTGTCCCGAACCGGCTTCCCTCGCGGTGCCGGGGCAGAGGCGGCGCCGCTTCCGAACCGCAACGCCTTGCCGCGGTGCGGCTGGAGACATGCCGGACGCCCCCGACCTCAGGGCCTACGCGGCCTGGCATCTCGACTCTGGCCGGACCAGGTCTTTAACCTGAGCCAAACGTATGGCGACAGCGGCAGCAGGTCAGGCGACATCGGCCGCTGTCAGGGTGCGCGAAATGCCGCTTGCCGGGGCCGATGAAAAACTGCTGCCTTGTAAAGCATCCATGCACGCGCCATCCGTTGCGTAATGACGCACGATCCAGCGGGCAGAGCGCCAAAGCAGCCGAATGAATTTCGGCATGACAGAGACGGAAACTGCAAGAACGACTTGAGAGGGACAAAGATGAGACTGATCGCGGCGACCTTGGGCTTCTCAGCCTTCCTGATTTCAGCCTGCGCTCCCTCCGGAAGCGGTGAGTTGGCCAGCGACGGCCTGCTGGTAAGCAGCTCCGCGGCCGTCGAGGCGGTCGATGCGCGCACACGCACCGTGACGCTGCGCGACCAGCAGGACGGCAGCGTCTTTTCCGTCACCGCGGGGCCCGAGGTCCGGAACTTCGCCCAGATCGCGCCAGGTGACGTGGTCGAGGTCGAGTTCTATGAATCGATCGTGCTCGAAATGGCGGATCCACAGGATACCGGCGAGGCGCTGATCATGGCCGGCGCCGCCCGCGCGCCAGAGGGCGAACGGCCGGCAGGCGAGGCGATCGTCAGCACGAGCGTGGTCGTGGAGGTGGTTTCCTACGACGCCGCGACCGGCGAAGCCGTGTTCCGTCTGCCCGACGGCACGGTCGGGCGCAGTTCGGTCGCCCCTGCCCTGCGCAGCTTCGCCGCACAGCGGCGCCCCGGCGACCGGGTGCTCGTCACCGTCACCGACGCCGTGGCTCTGTCGATGCGGCCCTCGGACGGCTGACCGGCCAGCTGCTCGTATCGACGCTCGGCGCTGTCGGGGCGGGCGGCTCTGCCCCCCCCGACGACGAACATTGGTGCGCCACCGCCTGACGCAGGTGACCGACCGGACGACTGCTGATCGATGTGGCTGATGTCGAGCGCGAGCTCACGACTGCAGTGCCGCCCGCCACACCGGCAGTCACGCGCGCCTGGCAGAGCCTGCGACCGAAGCCCCTCGCGAGCTGGCCCTGCACGGCATCCGCGCGTTCGCGGTCGTCAAGGGCGCGTTCAAGGCAGAAGCCGCCGGAGGCGAAGCCGTAGAGGGCGCACGGGATGCTGAACCCTGTGCCGGTTCGCCGCCGAAAGCCAACGCGGCCGTTCGGGCGAGGCCCTATGCGGCGGCTGCGGGCGGGCGGGCCGACGCCTTCCGCGCATGCCAGGCCATCCAGGCGATCGCCGCGCCTTCGGCGATCAGGTTGACGCCGATGAAGATGCCGAGAAACAGCAGGCTCATGGCCGGGTTCGCGACCAGCCAGACGCCGATCAGCACGCCGACGATCCCGCTCAGGAGCACCCAGAACCAGTTCTCGAGCGGACGGATCGAGAGCGAAAAGACGATCTTCGCGAGGCCGCCGATCAGGAAGTAGACGATCATCAGCAACACCAGCGCGCCGATGCCGAGCGCGGGATTGCGGACGATCAGCAAGCCCACCAGGACCGAGAGGGCGGCGGAGATCAGCTGCAGCCAG
>SKOX01000275.1 GCA_007119835.1 Paracoccaceae bacterium | reverse complement strand
GGCGGAAGTCCTTCCTGGAGGAACTGTTCGACTGACGGCCAGGGGCCGCGCCCTGTGGGCGACCGAGGCTGCGGTCGCCCTCCCTCATCCTTTGGACCGGTTCGATGGACCTCCTCCTTAACGACTTCCTCGGCAAGCCCGCCTGGATCTGGCTCGCTTTCGTAGCGATCGTGATCGCCCTCCTCGTGCTCGACCTCGGCGTGCTCCACCGTAAGGAGCACGAGATCGGCGTGCGCGAGAGCCTCCTGATGTCGGCCTTCTACATCACGCTCGGCCTCGCTTATGGCGGCTGGGTCTGGTGGTATCTCGGGCAGGCCTCGGGCCTCGCCTACCTCACCGGCTTCGTGGTCGAGAAGAGCCTCGCGATGGACAACGTCTTCGTCATCGCGATGATCTTCGCCTATTTCGCCATCCCGCGCCTCTACCAGCACCGGGTGCTGTTCTGGGGCATCCTCGGCGTCATCGTCCTCCGCGGCATCATGATCGGCCTCGGCGCCACCCTCGTCGACCGCTTCGACTGGGTGCTCTACGTCTTCGCGGCCTTCCTCGTCTTCACCGGCATCAAGATGTGGCTGATGGCGGACAAGGAGTACGACGTCGCGGGCTCGCCGCTCCTCCGCTGGATCCGGCGGAACTTCCGGGTGACGGACGAACTTCACGGCAAGCGGTTCTGGGTGAAGCAGGAGGACAAGCGCACCGGGCGCCTCGCCTGGTTCATGACGCCGCTCTTTCTCACCCTCATCATGGTCGAGGTGGTGGACCTCGTCTTTGCCGTCGACTCGGTGCCCGCCATCTTCGCGATCACGACCGATCCCTTCATCGTCTACACGTCCAACATTTTCGCCATCCTCGGCCTGCGCGCCCTCTATTTCGCACTCGCCGCGATGGTGGACCGGTTCCACTATCTCAAATATGCGCTCGCCGTGCTGCTCGTGTTCATCGGCTCCAAGATCTTCGTGGCCGACGCCCTCGGGCTGGGCAAGATCCCGCCCGCGATCTCGCTCGGCGTTACCTTCGCGATCCTCTCCACCGGTGTCGCCTGGTCGCTCTGGAAGACCCGGCCGTCCGCCGCGTCGGCCCTCGCCCCCGTTCCCGCCCAGCCGGAGCCCCGCGCATGACCATTGCAAGCATTCTCCTGCACGATCCGGACGGCCTCGCCGACCCTGCGCACGGGCCCGCCGACTGGGCGCTCGGCCTCGCCGCGGTAACGGGGGCGTCGCTCACCGCGATAGCCTTCGATGGCGACGGCACCGCGCCCCCGGACGCGCTTCTCGCCGCAGCGGCCGAACACGGGGTCGACGTCCATCCCGTCACCGAACGCTCCTTCGCCTACGGCCTGCCGGAGGTCCTCGCCGACCACGCCCGGCTCCACGACCTCGTCGTGACCGGAGCCGAACCCGGCGGCCTCCTCAGCGCCCGGGCGCTCGCCGAGCATCTCGTCTTCGACTCCGGCCGCCCGGCCGTCGTCGTGCCACGGGCCTGGTGCGGTCCCTTCCGCTGCGACCGGGTCGTCGTCGCCTGGGACAACACCCGCGCGGCCGCCCGGGCGCTCGGCGACGCCCTGCCGCTCCTGCGCTCGGCGCGCGCGGTCACGCTCGTCACCGCAGGTGGCGAGAAGGCGATCGACACCAGCCTCGGCGAGGTAGATCTCGTCGCCGCGCTCGCCCGCCGCGGCGTGTCAGGGGCAGCCGTCCAGCGGATCGACCAGGCAGGGGGAAGCATCGGAGAGACGCTCGCCGCCTGGGCTCGCGCGCAGGACGCCGACCTCCTCGTCGCCGGCGCCTTCGGCCACTCGCGCCTGCGCCAGCTCGTCCTCGGCGGCGTCACGCGCAGCCTGCTCGACGCGCCGCGGCTGCCGGTCCTCCTCTCGCACTGACGGAGGGCCCCGGTGGAAACCCATGCTCGAAGGCGGCAGAGGCGACACTGGCGAGGGTCGAGATCATCCCGATGCCGCCGGTCGTGACGCTGCTCGACATCCTTGCGATCCTCGCGGCGCTGGTCGCCGCCTGGCTCTGGCATGCCGCAGGCCGCCGGCCCGTCCGCCGCATCGCGCGCGGCGAGGCCCTCGACTCCGCAGACATCAATCGCCTCGTCATCGCGATCAACCGAAGCGCCATCCTGAACCGCCGCGCCGCCCTGGCCACCGCGGTCTCGGCCGCCTGCGTCGGTCTGCGCTTCGTCGCGTCCCTCGCCGCGTGAAACCGGAGCGCATTCGGATGAGGCAGAACGCGATGACCTCGGCACGATCGGCAGGCACCAAAGCGTTCTTGCGGCCCTGGCGTGCGGAAAAAGTGCGCGGGCTCCTGCGGGATGCCCCACATTTCTTTCGTCCTGACCCTACTCTTGGGCCCGCGCCATGAGCGAAGCCGCGACCCCATGCCTCCCCGACCGCGCCCGCCCGTCCCTGCGCCGGATGGTCACGCAGCGCATCGAGAGCCCGCTCTTCCAGCGCGCCATCCTCGCCGTCATCGTGATCAACGCGATCGTGCTCGGCCTCGAGACGTCGAAGACGGCCATGGCGGAAGCCGGCCCACTCCTCATCCTCCTCGACCGGATCGCGCTCGCCATCTTTGTCGTCGAGATCGCCCTGAAGCTCTTCGCCTACCGCGCGAGCTTCTTCCGGTCGGGCTGGAACGTCTTCGACTTCCTGATTGTCGCCGTGAGCCTCGCCCCCACCTCCGAGGGCTTCGCCGTCCTTCGGGCGCTGCGCATCCTGCGTGTCCTCCGGCTCGTCTCCCTGATTCCGTCGCTGCGCCGGGTGGTCGAGGGGCTGCTCTCCGCGCTGCCCGGTATGGGCTCCGTCCTCGGGCTCATGTCGCTGATCTTCTACGTTGCGGCGGTGATGTCGACGAAGCTCTTCGGCGCCACGCATCCTCAGTGGTTCGGCGACATCGGAAATTCCGCCTATTCGCTCTTCCAGATCATGACGCTGGAGAGCTGGTCGATGGGGATCGTCCGGCCGGTGATGGAGACCCATCCCTGGGCCTGGGCCTTCTTCGTGACCTTCATCCTCGTCACGACCTTTGCCGTGGTGAACCTTGTGGTCGGCCTTGTCGTCAACGCGATGCAGGACGCGCACGGGGCGGAGAACACGGCCCGGACGGACGCCTACCGGGACGAGGTCCTGAAGCGCCTCGCGGCGATCGAGGCCCAACTCGCGGAAGCGGCCGCCCATTCGCCCGCCCCGGATGGAGGGAGTGAACCTGGTGGGCATCGAGCGGCCGAATTGGGGGCTTGTCCTGCAGGCGAGCGCGCTTGCCAATCCACACCTCGCCCCGCGACAAACACTTGATACAGAGCCTGAACGAATACCTCCGCTGGCACTCGGGCGATCCATGCGTCAGGCATAGGCGATCCAGAGCAGCACGCTCCCGAGGATGACGCGGTAGATGACATAGGGCGTGAAGCTCACGCTGCGCAGCAGCCGCATCATGAAGGCGAGCGCGAGGTAGGCCGCGACGAAGGCCATGGCGGCCGCCACCGCGCCCTGACGGAGGAACTGCCAGTCGGCCGCCCGCACGACGTCGACGCCGAGCAGCGCACCGGAGGCCATGATCGTCGGGATCGACATGAGCATGGCGATCCGGGCGCCGTCGGCCCGCTCGTAGCCGAGCATCCGGCTCGCGGTGATCGTGATGCCCGACCGGGACGTCCCGGGGATCAGCGACACCGCCTGCCACGCCCCCATCGCGAGCGCGTCCCGGAGCGACCAGTCGGCCATGCGACGCTCCAGCCGGCCCGTGCGGTCCGCCCACCAGAGCAGGAGCCCGAACCCGATCATCGTCCACCCGATCAGCGCGACCGACCGCATCATCGCCATCGCGCCCGTCACGTGCAGGACCAGGCCCGCCACGACCACCGGCACCGTCGAGAGAGCGAGAAGCAGCGTCAGCCGCGCTTCGAGACTTCCGAACCGCCCGGTGAGCAAATGTCCCGTTCCGAGGACGAGCTGACCCACCTCCGTCCGGAAGAACATCAGGACCGCGCCGAGCGTGCCGACATGCACTGCCACGTCGAGCGCGAGCCCTTGATCGACCGTTCCGATCGCCATCGGCAGCAGGATCAGGTGCCCGGACGAGGAGACCGGCAGGAATTCCGTCAGGCCCTGCACAACGGCGAGCAGGATCAGGTGGAAGGTGACCATCGAAAGGGCTCCCGTGGAGGGCATCATCTACTTCTGACGGCCCTGCGGCGGAAGCCCCTGAATGCCGGCCGTCCCCTGCCCTCTGCCGGCAGCCGCGGCGGGTCATGCTTATGTCAGCGTCGCGGCAGAGATCCCCAATCGACAAAAGGATCTCACGAAGGGATCAGCGGCCATATCCGCGGGATGAGGAGGATCGTGGTGGCTCCGACGACGAGGTTCATCGGCACGCCGAGGCGCAGGAAGTCGCGGAAGCGGTAGCCGCCCGCGTTGTAGACGAGCGTGTTGGTCTGGTAGCCGATCGGCGTGGCGAAGCTCGCGCTCGCGGCGAACATGACGGCGACGACGAAGGGGCGCGGATCGAGGCCGAGGGAGGTGGCAATGCCCGCCGCGATCGGCGTCATCAGGACGGCCACGGCGTTGTTGGTGACGAGCTCGGTCAGGATCGACGTCACGGCGTAGAGCAGCGCCAGGGCGACCAACGGGCTCGCCGCCGCGAAGGCTGGCGTGAGCGCATCGATGACAATGGCGAGCGCGCCGCTCCGGTCCATCGCGGCGCCGAGCACCAGCATCGAGACGATGAGGAGCAGCAGCCGTCCGTCCATCGCGCCGAAGCCTTCGTCCGCGTCGACGGCCCGCGTGACGAGAACCAGGGCCGCCGCGATGAGCGCGAGCGGCAGGATCGGCGCCACATCGAGCGCCGCGAGAACCACCACGGCCGCCAGCGCGCCGACGGCGATGGGAGCCTTGCCCCACCGGAAGGCGCGGGCGCGGCTGGGACTGAGGAGGATGAGGCGAAGCTCGCGCGCGAGCCGGGCGACATCGTCGGGTGCGCCGTCGAGCAGCAGCGTGTCGCCGACCGCAAGGCGGGTGTCTTCGAGGCGTTCCGCGACCGCCTCGCCCTCGCGGTGGAGCGCGAGCGCGTATACCCCGAAGCGCCGGCGCCAGCGCAGGGCGCGGAGCGTGCGGCCGACGACCTTGGCGTTCGGGCCGACCAGCGCCTCGATCACGTTGCTCTGGCGCGCCCGGGCAGCCTCGAGGCCCGGTACCAGGGCGCCGCTCGCCGTTCCCTCACGGAAGCCCATGAGCTCGATGTCGCGCGTGCGGACCACGACGGTGTCGCCGGCCTCGAGGGTAACGGCGGCGATCTCCCGACGCAGCGACGCGTCACCCCGGACCACATCGACCACCCGGCCGCCGCCGCGCGCGAATGCGTCGACGCCCGTCGCCGGGGCGCCGACGAGGGGCGAGCCCGCGGGGATGAAGAGTTCCGCGAGCCAGGCACGCGGCGGCTGGTCGAGCGCGCCGACAGGGCCGCCGACGGGCAGCAGGCGCGGCGCGGCAACGGCGAGGAAGCCGCCGCCGACAAGCGCGACGACGACGCCGAGCGGTGCGATCTCGAAGAGACCGAAGGGCTCGAGCCCGAGGCCGCGGGCGAGCCCGTCGACGAGCAGGTTGGTCGAGGTGCCGATCATCGTGCAGGTGCCGCCGAGAACGACGATGAAGGAGAGCGGCATCAGCAGCCGCGACGGCGCGGCGCCGACCCGCCCGGCCAGGCCGATCACCACGGGGATGAGCACCATGACGACAGGTGTGTTGTTCATGAAGGCGGAGGCCACCGCCGCCATCCCGAAGAAGGCAGCGAGGGCCGTCACCGGGCGGCGCGCGCCAAGCGCGCCGAGCCGCTCGGTCGCAGCCTCCAGGGCGCCGGTCCGCACCAGCGCGGCGCTGAGCACGAACATTGCCGCGATCGTCGCGGGCGCGGGATTGGCGCTCGCGCCCAGGACGTCGTCGACGCTGACGAGCCCAAGGGCCGAGCGCGGCGGCCGCGCCGACGAAGGCGGTGACCTCCGGCGGGCGCCGCTCCAGCACGAAGAGCGCGAAGACGACCGCGAGCAGCGTCAGGGCCGCGTAGGGCGCGGCGGCGCCAAGATCGACGGGCATGGCGTTATCCTCCTGGGGTGCCCGTAGGCCCGGAACCGGCCCGTGCTTGTGCGCGGGGCGCCGACCGCGCATGCCATGGCTTGGAGCCGTCCTCCTGCCGTCCGCCGACGGGGCCGGCCCAGCCTGACGTTTCCTGGCCTTCGATGTCGCGGCGGAGGTCGGCGATCTCACCGTCCCGTGCCATTCGGTCGAGCTCGGCGTAGAATTCCCGCGCCGCGCGCTGCGCCATGCCGAGGCCCCGGGCAATCGTCCGCATCATGCCCGGAAGCTCGCGTGGACCGATGACGACGAGCGCGACCATGGCGATGAGCAGAAACTCCTGCATCGAGACACCCATCAGGGCTGTGCCTCCAGCCAGGGCAATCGCTTGAAGTGACAGAAGGTGGATTTCCGGAGGGAGTTTCGTGTGAATCTATGGGGGCCTCGGCAACGCGAGGTGCTCCATGGCCAGCCCGTCCCTTCTTGACCACTTCT
>SKOX01000083.1 GCA_007119835.1 Paracoccaceae bacterium | reverse complement strand
GCCCAGCAGGCTGCGGGCCTTTTCCGCCACCGCCTCGGGGGTGATGCCGAAGGCGTCGTAGAGGGCGCCGGCCGGCGCCGAGGCGCCAAAGCCCGACATGCCCACGAACCCCGCCTTGGCCGCACGGCCGCCTTCGCCGCACAGCCAGCGGTCCCAGCCCTGGCGCACCCCGGCCTCGACCGCCACGCGCACCGGCCCGGCCGGCAGCACCTTGCGGCGATAGCTTTCGGGCTGTTCGGCGAAAAGCTCCCAGCAGGGCATCGAGACGACGCGGGTGGGCACGCCGGCCTCCTGCAGCAGCGCACGCGCGCCCAGCGCCACCGCCACCTCCGAGCCGCTGGCCAGCAGCAGCGCCTTCGTCCGCCCGCCCTCGGCGTCGGCCAGCACATAGCCGCCCTGCCCGACGAGGTTGCGCAGGCTGTGCCGGGTGCGCACCGTCGGCAGCCCCTGCCGCGACAGCGCCAGCACCGTCGGCCCGCCGGCGGTGAGCGCGATTTCCCAGGCCTCGGCCGTCTCCACCGTGTCGGCGGGGCGGATCACCCTGAGCCCCGGTGTGGCGCGCAGCATCGCCAGATGCTCGACCGGCTGGTGCGTCGGCCCGTCCTCGCCCAGCCCGATGGAATCATGCGTCATCACATGGACCACCGGCTGGCCCATCAGCGCCGCCAGCCGCATCGCCGGGCGGGCATAGTCGGCGAACACCAGAAAGGTGCCACCATAGGGCCGGATGCCCCCGTGCAGCGCCATGCCGTTCATCGCCGCGGCCATGCCGTGCTCGCGGATGCCGTAGTGGATGTAGCGGCCCTTGCGGTTGTCGGGGGTGAAGAGGCCCAGATCGCCGGTCTTCGTGTTGTTCGAGCCCGTCAGGTCGGCCGAGCCGCCCAGCGTTTCGGGCATGATCGGGTTGACGACCTCGAGCACCATTTCCGACGACTTGCGGGTGGCGACCTTGGGCGCCGCCTCGGCCACCTGCCGCTTGAGCGCGCGGATCGTGGCGGCCAGCTTCTTCGGCGCCTCGCCGCCCTCCCCCGCGCCCGGCGCAGCGAGTTCGAGCGCGTCGTCGCGGGCGAGGTGCCGACCAAGCTCGCCCGCGCGCTCACCGCCTTCCGCAAGGAGCAGGCCGAGGCCGCGCCCAAGGTCGCGACCCGCAAGGCGAGCGAGATGGTCCTCGGCGTCGTCAACGCGGCGCTCTCTGAGACGATCGGCGGCTCGGCCGACCTCACCGGCTCGAACAACACGCTGACCAAGGACCTCGGCGCCCTCTCCGCCGAGAACCGCAAGGGCCGCTACGTCTATTACGGCATCCGCGAGCACGGCATGGCCGCGGCGATGAACGGCATGGCGCTGCACGGCGGGGTGATCCCCTACGGCGGCACCTTCCTCGTCTTCGCCGACTACGCCCGCGGCGCCATGCGGCTCTCCGCGCTGATGGGCAAGCGGGTGATCTACGTGCTCACCCACGACTCCATCGGCCTCGGCGAGGACGGCCCGACCCACCAGCCGGTCGAGCATCTCGCCATGCTGCGCGCGACACCCGGCTTCCACGTCTTCCGCCCCGCCGACGTCGTCGAGACCGCCGAGGCCTGGGAAGCCGCCCTGACCCGCTCCGACGGCCCCTCGGTCCTCGCGCTCAGCCGCCAGAACCTGCCCGCCGTCCGCACCGAGCACAACCGCAAGAACCTGAGCGCCATGGGCGCCTACGTGCTGGCCGAGGCCGAGCACCGGCGCGCCGCGATCCTGCTCGCCACCGGCTCCGAGGTCCACATCGCCCTCGAGGCCCGCGCGCTGCTCGAGCGCAAGGGCATCGGCGCGCGCGTCGTCTCGATGCCCTGCTGGGAGCGTTTCGCTGCCCAGGACGAGGCCTACCGCCGCCGCGTGCTGCCCGCAGGCGCCGTGCGCGTCGGCGTCGAGGCCGCGGTGCGCTTCGGCTGGGACCGCTGGCTCTGCGGCGAGCGCGGCGCCGACCGGAAGGCCGATTTCGTCGGCATGCCGGGCTTCGGCGCCTCCGGCCCCGCGGGCGAGGTCTACGCCCATTTCGGGATCACCCCCGAGGCCGTCGCGGCGAAGGTGGAGGCGTTGCTTTAGGAGTTCGGCGAGGAGGGGGTAGTTCGCCATGTGGAAGACGCTCGACGACATCGACGTGACCGGCAAGGTCGTCCTGACGCGCGTCGACATCAACGTCCCCGTCAGGGACGGCCGCGTCACCGACGCGACCCGCATCGAGCGCATCGTCCCGACGATCCGCGACATCCTCGACCGCGGCGGCGAGCCCGTCCTGCTCGCCCATTTCGGCCGTCCGAAGGGCAAGGTCGTTCCCGACATGAGCCTGCGCGTCACCGTGCCGGCGCTCGAGGCCGCTCTCGACCGGCGGGTGCGCTTCGCCGCCGACTGCATCGGCGCCGAGGCCGAGACCGCGATCGGCGCGCTCGGTGAGGGCGAGGTCCTCCTCCTCGAGAACGTCCGGTTTCACCCCGAGGAGGAGGCGAACGACGAGGCCTTCGCCAGGCAACTCGCGTCCCAGGGCGACATCTACTGCAACGACGCCTTCTCCGCCGCCCACCGGGCGCACGCATCGACCGAGGCGCTCGCCCGGCTCCTGCCCGCCTGCGCCGGCCGGCAGATGCAGGCCGAGCTCGAGGCCCTCGAGCGCGCGCTCGCCGAGCCCGACCGACCGGTGGTCGCGATCATAGGCGGCGCCAAGGTCTCGACCAAGATCGCGCTCCTCGAGAACCTCATCGACCGGGTCGACGTGCTGGTAATCGGCGGCGCCATGGCCAACACCTTCCTCGCAGCGCGAGGATCGGAGGTCGGCCGCTCCCTCGTCGAGCACGACATGCTCGACACCGCCCGCGCGATCGCCGACAAGGCCGCCGGCAGCGCCTGCGAGCTCATCCTGCCCGTCGACGTCGCCACGGCCGACCGGCTCGAGGCCGGCGCCGAGCGCACGACCCATGCCGCCGACGCCTGCCCCGCCGACAAGATGATTCTCGACGTCGGCCCCGACACCGTCGAGCGCATCAACCGCGCCCTCGAAGGCGCCCATACCCTGGTCTGGAACGGGCCCCTTGGCGCCTTCGAGACCCAGCCCTTCGACGACGGCACGCGCGCGGTCGCCCGGCGCGCCGCCGAGCTCACCCGCTCGGGCGGGCTGATGTCGGTCGCGGGCGGCGGCGACACCGTCGGCGCGCTGAACGGCGCAGGCGCGGCCGACGACTTCACCTACATCTCGACCGCCGGCGGCGCCTTCCTCGAATGGCTCGAGGGCCGCACGCTCCCCGGCGTCGCCGCCCTGGAGAACGGCGCGTGATCCGACCCCAATTTTCGTTCGTGCAAAGGGTAACCCGATGAAGACGACAGCGACGGTCCAGAAGATCCTTGCCAACTACGAGAGCGAGACGCCCGGCGTGAAGGCCAGCCTCGCGCGGATGCTGATGAACGGGCGGCTCGGCGGCACCGGCAAGATGATCATCCTACCCGTCGACCAGGGCTTCGAGCACGGCCCCGCGCGCAGCTTCGCGCCGAACCCGGCCGCCTACGACCCCCACTACCACTACGAGATCGCCATCGAGGCCGGCCTCAACGCCTACGCCGCTCCCCTGGGCATGATCGAGGCCGGCGCCGACACCTTCGCCGGCCAGATCCCGACGATCCTCAAGGCGAACTCCGCCAACTCGCTGATGCCCGGCGCCGCGCCGAAGGACCAGGCGATCACCGCCACCGTCGACGACGCCCTGCGCCTCGGCTGCTCGGCGATCGGCTTCACGATCTATCCCGGCTCCGCCGTCGCCCTCGACATGTTCGAGGAGATCGCCGCCATGCGCGAGGAGGCCGCCGCCAAGGGCGTCGCCACCGTGATCTGGTCCTACCCCCGCGGCGAGGACCTCTCGAAGGAGGGCGAGACCGCGATCGACGTCGGCGCGTACGCCACCCAGATCGCCGCCCTCCTCGGCGCCCACGTCATCAAGGTCAAGCTCTCGACCGACCATCTCGAGCAGGGCGAGGCGCGCAAGGTCTACGAGAAGCACGGCATCGACGTCACCGACCCCGCCGCCCGCGTCCGCCACTGCATGCAGGCGGCCTTCAACGGCCGGCGCATCGTCGTCTTCTCGGGCGGCGCGCAGAAGGGTGAGGACGCGGTGTTCGAAGACGCCAAGGCGATCCGCGACGGCGGCGGCAACGGCTCGATCATCGGCCGCAACACCTTCCAGCGGAGCCGCGAGGACGCGCTGAAGATGCTCGACCGGCTGGTCGCGATCTACAAAGGCGAGGCCTGAACCCCGCCCGCGCGCCGCAGGGGGCGAAAAACCTGTTTGCGGCGCGCGCCTTGTCTGCCATTCTGCACCCCGTCAAGGCTCGCAGAAGCCAGGCATGAGAGGGCAGATGGAAAACCGGTCTTGCAGCTATTGCGGCGTGATCTTCGCGGGCTTCGTGCTGTCCGCGATGGGCTATCTCAGCTTCGCCGCCCTCCAGGGCGACCACGGCTTCTTCCGGCTGGTACAGGTCGAGGCGCAGGAGGCGCAGCTCGAGGCCGAGCTCGCGGCGCTCGCGGCCGAGCGCGCCACGATCGAGAACAAGGTGCGTCGCCTCGGAACCGACTCCCTCGACCTCGACCTTCTCGACGAGCAGGCCCGCGCGATCCTCGGGCTCGGCCATCCCGACGAGATCGTCATCCGCTAGCGCGCGCGGCCGGCGCTCACATGTCGTAGCTGTCGGCGACCCGCCGGCCCCACGCGGTGCGGCGCGCCTTGGCGCGGAGCTCGATCCGCGCCGCCGAGGCGACCAGCGCGGCAAGGAAGGCAAGCAGCCAGAACAGGCCGACAAGCGCATCCGACCGGTCGACGCCCGCCGGCGCCTCGGCCTCCGCGGGCAGGAGCAGACCGTGGAGCACCATGCCCGCGTCGAGCATGCTGACCTCGAACTCTTCCAGCGGCTCCGGCCGCGGAACCGGCCGCGCCTCCGGCCAGGCCGTCTCCCCGACGGCGAGGCGCTCCGGCGGGAGGTAGTCAACGCTCGCCGTCCCGACCACCTGCGGATCGAGCGCCGCTTCCAGCCGCTCGGGCGTTCCCGCGCCGAAGACGACCGCCGCCGCGGCGGCAAGCGCCAGCCGGCCCGGCGTCGCTTGTGACGAATGAAGCACCCCCCACGCCGACGCTGCACGAATCTGCCCCATGCCGCCCCATCCTCCTGCAGGCCCTGTGGCAAATATGTAGCAGAAAAGCATCAAAAGAGGATCAAAGCCGCGTGCATGCCTAATCCGTCTGCGGGCATCGCACCGCCTTCCGCGCGTCGCCGAATCGCGCTGCCACGGCCCTCACGTCCGTGCGTAGACCCGCCGCTCGCTCTCCAGCCGCTGGATGCTCCGCTCGACCCGACGGATCTCGTCGCGCGCCGACCGCAGCCGCGCTCGCCCTGCCTCATCGAGGTCGCCGCCGAGCAGCCGGTCGATCTCCCGGTTGAGCTGGCTGCGATCCCGCTCGAGCTCGGAGATCTCCTGGCCCACCTGCCAGTAGCGCAGGCCCCGCTCGTTCGCCCGCTCGAGCTCGACCCGCTCTGCCCATGGACAGACGTCGCGCAGCGCCTCGCCCCGTCGTCCGACCTCGTAGGCATTGTCCGGCGTGCAGTAGCGCCGCAGGCCCTGCTCGCGTCCCGCCCGCCAGGCGACCGTGTCGGGCAGGACGCCGACGCCGGCGCATGCCTCGGCATGACGCACGATCTGCGTCTCCGGCCGACCCGCCGCGCCGTCGCGGAAGCCGATGCCCGCCCAGTCGCCCGCGACGCACTGGCTCTCGCTGAGCGAGGCGCAGCCTGCGAGCCACGCGACGGCTGCGACGGCAACAAAGGGACTTGTCCGGCACGCTCGGCCGGCGCGCAGGGGAAAGCGGACCGGGCGGCTCCGCATGTCGTTGACCCCCTCTTGGCTACAGCCGCCGGGCCAGCACCCGGAGGAAGTGCCGGTCACCGTCCACCGCCACCCGCTCCGCCGCCGTCTCGATCGGCATCCATATCGCGCGGTGACCGGGCTCGGCCGGCGGCCCGAGCGGGTAGACCGCGCGGGCAAGATAGATGTGGCAGACCTTGCGCGCCCAGAGGTCGTATTCCGGCATGTAGGCGTAGCGCTGGAAGACCCCGAGCCGCCGCTCCACCCGGATCCGCCAGCCGGTCTCCTCGAGGCATTCGCGGTGGAGCGCGCGCACCGCGCCCTCGCCGGGATCGAGCGCGCCGCCCGGAAGCTGGATCTCCGGATGCGGGTCGGACTGCTCGGTCACCAGCACGTCGCGACCGTCGAGCACCACCGCATAGGCGCCCGGCCGGTTGACGTAGCGCTGGCCTGGAATCACGGTCTCACCGAAGCGTCTCATGCCCCTCCTTCTACATCAGCATCACCGCCGCGCCAGCCGGATTTGCACCGGGCCGCCAAGGCGACTACGTGGGGCCGACAGACCGGAGACACGCATGAGCCTCGCCACCCGCATCGCCTGGGACGACACGATTCTGCCCTTCCAGCTCGACCGTGCCGACATCCGCGGCCGCGTCGCGCGGCTCGACGCCGTGCTCGAGACCATCCTCG
>SKOX01000018.1 GCA_007119835.1 Paracoccaceae bacterium | reverse complement strand
GACGCCCGGCGCCCGGTGCGCCCGCGCCGTTCGGAACCGGACCGGCGAGCCGCCGGCCGACGCAGGCAGCGGCGCCGCTTGGCGCACGCCCCCCTCGCCCCGACGAAAGCCATACGGTTTCCATACCGAATGCCGATCGACGCCGCGGGACGTCCTCACCGGCGTCCCTGCGGCACCCGACGCTCAGTTCGCGAGTTCCGCATCACGCTCGTCCTGGGCCGCCGCCGCCCGTTCCGCCTCGATCTGGCGCCAGACCCGAACGTTCCGATTGTGCTCCTCGAGCGTCCGCGCAAAGGCATGCCCGCCCGTGCCGTCCGCCACGAAGTAGTAGTATTCCGACGCAGGCGGATTGGCCGCCGCCTCGATCGCGGCCCTTCCCGGATTGGCGATCGGCGTCGGCGGCAGCCCGTCGATCGCGTAGGTGTTCCACGGCGTCCGCTCGTTGAGCTCGACCCGCGTCAGCCCCCGCCCGAGGCTGCCCTCGCCCCGGGTGATGCCGTAGATCACCGTCGGGTCGGTCTGTAGCCGCATGCCGCGGTTCAGCCGGTTGACGAAGACCGCCGCCACCGTGCCGCGCTCCTCCGCGACGCCGGTCTCCTTCTCGACGATCGAGGCGAGGATCAGCAGCTCCTCGGGGCTCGACAGCGGCAGGTCCGGGGCCCGGTTCTCCCACGCCCGCGCGAGGATCTCCGCCTGCCGCGCCGCCATCCGCTCGATCACCGCGTTCCGGTCCATGCCCCGCGACAGATCGTAGGTCGCCGGCGCCAGGCTCCCCTCCGGCGGCACCTCGGCGATCTCGCCCACCAGGTCATCGCGCGCGTTCAGCGCCTCGACGACCTGCCAGCTCGTCCAGCCCTCCGGAACCGTGAAGCGCCGGAACACGTTCGAGCCGCGGTTGAGCAGCTGCAGGATCTCCTCCATCGACGCGCCGGCCGGGATCTCGTACTCCCCGAACCGCAGCCCCTGATCGAGCCCGGTATAGCGTGCGCCGATCCTGAACACCGCGGCGTTCTCGATCGCACCCGCCTCCTCGAGAACCCGCGCGATCGTCACGAGCCCCGACCCGCGCTCCACCTCGACGACCACCGGCTCGCGCAGCGGCCCTTCCTCGCGGAACTGCGTCTGCCCCCAGATCACCACCCCGAGCAGCAGGACGAGCCCCAGGACCAGGAGCGTCAGGACGTTGGCCGCCACATGCCGCATCATCGCGTTCACTCCACCTTGCGCAACACCAGCGACGCGTTGGTGCCGCCGAACCCGAAGGAGTTGGAGAGCGCCACCCGGATCTCCCGCTCCCGCGCCCGGTGCGGCGCAAGATCGAGAGGCGTCTCCATCGAGGGATTGTCCAGGTTTATCGTCGGCGGCGCCACCTGGTCGCGGATCGCGAGCGCGCAGAAGATCGCCTCCACCGCCCCCGCAGCACCGAGCAGATGCCCGATCGAGCTCTTCGTCGAGCTCATCGTGACCCGCTCCGCCGCGTCGCCCACGAGCCGCATGACGGCGCCGAGCTCGAGCTCGTCGCCCGCCGGCGTCGAGGTTCCGTGCGCGTTGACGTAGTCGACCTCGCCCGGCTCGAGGCGCGCGCTCCTGAGCGCCGCCCGCATCGCCCGCTCGCCGCCCTCGCCCTCCGGCGCCGGCGCCGTGATGTGATAGGCGTCGCCCGACATGCCGTAGCCCACGACCTCGGCATAGATCTTCGCCCCGCGCGCCCGCGCATGCTCGAGATCCTCGAGCACGACGATGCCCGCGCCCTCGCCCATCACGAACCCGTCGCGATCCCGGTCGTAGGGCCGCGACGCCCGCTCCGGCTGGTCGTTGAAGTGCGTCGACAGCGCCTTGCAGGCCGCGAAGCCCGCGATGCCCAGTTCGCAGATCGCGGCCTCGGAGCCGCCGGCCACCATCACGTCCGCGTCGCCGTACTGGATCATCCGCGCGGCATCGCCGATCGCATGGCTCCCGGTCGAGCAGGCGGTCACAACCGAATGGTTCGGCCCCTTCAGGCCGTAGCGGATAGAGACGTGGCCCGAGCAGAGGTTGATCAGGCTGCCGGGAATGAAGAACGGCGACACGCGGCGCGGGCCCTTCTCCTTCAGGATCGTCGCCGTCTCGGCGATGGTCGCGATCCCGCCGATGCCGGAGCCGATGATGACACCGGTGGCGAGGCGATCGGCCTCGTTCTCGGGTTTCCAGCCTGCGTCTGCCAGCGCCTGGTCGGCCGCCGCGATGGCGTAGACGATGAATGGGTCGACCTTCCGCTGCTCCTTGGGCTCGACCCAGTCGTCAGGGTTGAACGTCCCGTCGGAGCCGTCACCGCGTGGCACTTCCGCTGCGACCTGGCAGGCGAGGTGCGACGGGTCGAAGCGGCTGATGCGACGCGACGCGGACTGCCCTGCGAGCAGCCGCGACCAGGTCGCCTCGACGCCGCATGCCAACGGGCTCACCATACCGAGCCCGGTAATCACCACACGCCGCATGCCGTCCATCACCTCTTGCCGTCGCAGGGTGCCCGTTTAGCGCATTTTCCCGGCCGCCAGCAAGCGAGGGGCCGCCCGCCGGGCCGACCGGCAGCAAAACGGCGCCCGGGTCACCCCGAGCGCCGCGCGGGACCCGCCGGCCAGCCGCGTCAGGACGACGCGTGCTGCTCGATGAACTTGACCGCGTCGCCGTAGGTCTGGATCGTCTCGGCCGCATCGTCGGGGATCTCGATCCCGAACTCCTCTTCGAACGCCATCACGAGCTCGACCGTGTCGAGGCTGTCCGCGCCGAGATCGTCGATGAAGGACGCGCTGTCCGTGACCTTGGACTCGTCCACGCTCAGGTGCTCCACCACGATCTTTTTGACGCGCTCTGCGATATCGCTCATTTTGTCTTCCTCAATTGCGGTCGAGTTCCCGAACGGGCCCTTACGTCTTGCCGCCCGCCGCCACAAGTGCCGCGCGTGTCGCCCACGCACGGGCAACCCCGGCTGTCTGAGGCGCGCCTATAGCATACCGAACAGCGGTGGCAAATGCTAATGCGGGGTGCGTTTCACAGGTCCATCCGGCTGAACGCCCGCGACCGCCCATGCTACCTCTTGCGGATTTTTCTTGCGGCGGATTCGCGCTAAGACCCCGACGAGCCACCCCCAGAGGCAGGAACGGAAAGCCCCATGAAAGACACCCTCCCCGGCAGCGGGTTCTTCACCGACGGCCTCGCCGATCGCGACCAGGACCTGTTCGCCGCCATGGCGGACGAACTAAAGCGTCAGCGCGACGAGATCGAGCTCATCGCCTCGGAGAACATCGTGAGCCGCGCCGTGCTCGAGGCGCAGGGCTCGGTCCTGACGAACAAATACGCCGAGGGCTATCCCGGCCGGCGTTACTATGGCGGCTGCCAGCACGTCGACGTGGTCGAGGAGATCGCCATCGCGCGGGCCTGCGAGCTGTTCTCCTGCGGCTTCGCCAACGTGCAGCCGAACTCGGGTTCCCAGGCGAACCAGGCGGTGTTCCTCGCCTTGCTGCAGCCCGGCGACACCTTCCTTGCCATGGACCTCGCCGCGGGCGGCCACCTCACCCACGGGGCGAAGCCGAACGTCTCCGGCAAGTGGTTCAACCCGGTCCACTACGGCGTCCGGCGCCAGGACAACGCGCTCGACTACGCCGGCATGGCCGCGCTCGCCCGCGAGCACAAGCCGAAGCTCATCATTGCCGGCGGCTCCGCGATCCCGCGGATCATCGACTTCGCGAAGTTCCGCGCCATCGCCGATGAGGTCGGCGCCTGGTTCATGGTGGACATGGCGCACTTCGCGGGCCTCGTCGCCTCCGGGCATTACCCGAATCCGCTCGATCACGCTCACGTCGCCACCACGACCACGCACAAGACGCTGCGCGGCCCGCGCGGCGGCATGATCCTCACGAACGACGAGGCGCTCGCCAAGAAGTTCAACTCCGGCATCTTCCCCGGCATCCAGGGAGGCCCGCTCATGCACGTCATCGCCGGCAAGGCCGCGGCCTTCGGCGAGGCACTGCGCCCGGAGTTCAGGGAGTACCAGGGCCAGGTGATCGCCAATGCCGAGGCGCTTGCCGAGGCGCTGATGAAGGGCGGCCTCGACATCGTCACCGGCGGGACGGACACCCACCTGATGCTGGTCGACCTGCGGCCCAAGGGGGTGAAGGGCAACGACACCGAGAAGTCGCTCGGCCGCGCGCACATCACGGTCAACAAGAACGGCATCCCCTTCGATCCGGAGAAGCCGACCGTGACCTCGGGCATCCGCCTCGGCTCGCCCGCCGGCACGACCCGCGGCTTCGGCGTTCCCGAGTTCACCGAGGTGGGCGAACTGATCGTGCGTGTCGTCGACGGCCTCGCCGCCAACGGCCCGGACGGCAACGGAGGCGTCGAGGAGGAGGTCCGCGGCCGCGTCAAGGCGCTCTGCGACCGCTTCCCGCTCTACCCCGACCTTTGAGCCCGGCAACGCTCCCAGGTCCCGGTTGCAGCCTGCAACCGGGGCATCCCTTGAGCGATCCTACTTGTCGAAGCGCTTGCGCACGTAGGAACCTGGCGCGTCCTCGATGACCCCGTTGACCGCACCGGGCTCGCGCGCGGCGATCTGCCGGCCCGACCGCTTCTTCAGCCAGGTGTCCCAGTCGGGCCACCAGCTCCCGGTGGTCTCCTCCGCCCCCTGGAGCCACGCCTCGAGCGTCTCGTGGCTCATGTCGGCGTTCGTCCAGAACTGGTACTTGTTGAGCGCCGGGGGATTGACCACGCCCGCGATGTGCCCCGAGCCCGAGCAGATGAAGCGGATGTCGGCCTTCTTCATCTCCTTCGCGCCGCGATAGACCGAGGGCGCCGGGGCGATGTGGTCCTCCTTGGTCGCCACATGGTACACGGGTCCCTTCACGTCCCCGATCGAGATGTGCTCGCCCCTGACCTCGAGCCCCTGCTTCGCGAAGTTGTTCTCGATGTAGAACTCCCGCAGGTAGAACTGGTGGACCAGGCCGGGCATGGCGGTGGAGTCCGAGTTCCAGTAGAGCAGGTCGAAGGGAAACGGGTCCTTGCCGAGCAGGTAGTTGCTGACGACATAGCCCCAGATCAGGTCGTTCGCCCGGAGCATGTTGAAGGCCGCCGCCATCCGGTCCGCCGGCAGGAACCCCTTCTCGAGATCCTCGCCCATCATGTCGAGGACGTGCTCGTTGACGAGGCACTGCAACTCGCCGGCATCCTCGAAGTCGAGCTGGGCGGTAAAGAAGGTCGTCGAGTTCAGCCGCTTGTCGTTCGTCTTGGACATGTAGGCCGACAGCGTGCCCGCAAGCGTCCCGCCGATGCAGTAGGAGACGAGGTTGAGCGACTTCTGCCCCGTCTCCTTCAGCACGGCATCGATCGCCGCCGACGCCCCGTCGAACATGTAGCTCTCCCAGGTCTTGCCCTTGTGGCGCTCGTCCGGGTTGACCCAGGAGATCATGAAGACGCTGTAGCCCTGCTCGACGAGCCACTTCACCATCGACTTCTTCGGATTTAGGTCGAGGATATAGTACTTGTTGATCCAGGGCGGCACGAAAAGGAGCGGCTTTGCATAGACCATCTCGGTGGCCGGCGCGTACTGGATGACCTGCAGGATATCGTTCTGCCAGATCACCTTGCCGGGCGAGATCGCGGTGTTCTTGCCGACCTCGAAGGCGTCGACGTCGGTCTGGCGGATCAGGAGCTTCCCCTTGCCGCGCTCGAGATCCTGCAGCATCATCTTCAGGCCGCGAACGAGGTTCTCGCCCTTCTCGTTTGCCGTCGCCTCCAGAACCTCGGGATTCAGCGCGAAGAAGTTCGCGGGGTTCAGCGCCTCCACGTAGTTGCGGGTGTAGAGCGCGACCTTCTTCCGCTCCTTGGGATCCATCTCGCCGACGTTGTTCACGGCGTTCTGGATGTAGCCGGCAGTCAGGAGGTAGTTCTGCTTC
This sequence comes from Paracoccaceae bacterium, assembly GCA_007119835.1. Classification (GTDB taxonomy): domain Bacteria; phylum Pseudomonadota; class Alphaproteobacteria; order Rhodobacterales; family Rhodobacteraceae; genus Amaricoccus. The sequence goes on along the minus strand of SKOX01000018.1, from coordinate 698 downwards.
AGGTACTCGAAGAGCGCATTCTCCGACCAGTCCTTGTGCGCGAAGCGCTTGTCGGCCTTCATCATGTGTGGAATGTCGAGCGGCGCGCCGTCCTCCTTGGCGCCGAGCCACTTCAGCATCGATTTCTGCCACAGGGCCTGTTGAGCGGCCCAGTAGTCGATGGTCATGTCGGCGACCTGGCGGGGGTTGTCCCACATGACGCGGAGGAATTCCGCGTAGGTCGGCCACGTGGCGAGCGGGTCGGGATGCGACACGCCGCCGTCTTGGATCTGACCCTGCATCCACTTCTGCCAGATCTGACCGGAGATATCGAAGACCTCGGCCATGTTGTGCGCGATGTGCTGGCCCTGTTCGGCAAGCGTGCCCGCGTCGCCCGCCTCGACGCCCGCCTGCGGCGCCTGGCCCTTCGCCTCACCCTGTCTCGTATCGCCCATTGCGTTTCCCCCGGTTGGCCGGCACCTTGGCCGGCGGCGCCCTGGCCGCTAGCGGTCCACTAGCCCATCCGGAGAAATACGCCGTTGACGCCCCGCTTTTCAACCTGCGCCGTCGGCAAGACGAGCGCGCGACTGGTGCTGACCGCGGCGCTGCTGGCGTTCCTCGCGGGCTGCACGGAACCGCGAGACCCTGCCTTCGCGCCGTCACCCGTGGCGGCGGTGGCGCCGCGCCCGGCGCTCGGGGAGACGCAGCCACTGCGGGAG
>SKOX01000311.1 GCA_007119835.1 Paracoccaceae bacterium | reverse complement strand
GCGAACGCATCGAGGTGATGTCGAAGGGCGAGCGCTTCACCCTGGTGGAACCGGCGGTGGCCCCGACCTCACCGGAGAAGCCCAACCGGATCCTGATCGCCGGCGCCGGCGTTGCTGGCGGTCTCGGGGCGGGTCTGGGCTTCATTGTCCTGCTCGAACTTCTCAACCGCTCGATCCGCCGGCCGGTGGAGCTCAGCAACAAGCTCGGGATCCAGCCCTTCGCTACCATCCCCTACATCCGCACCCGGCAGGAAACCCGCTGGAAGCGCGGGGTAGTCGGCGGGGTTCTCGCGCTGATCGTGGTCGGGATCCCGGCGCTGCTCTTTGCCGTGCATACCTACTACCTGCCGATCGACCTCCTGATGCGACAGATGCTCGGCAGGATCGGTCTTGGCGGGATCTTCTGAAGTTCAAAGTAAGCAAGCTGTGCCGCCCGCCGGCGGGAACGAGGAAAGAAAGACGTCGATGGAACGCATCCAGGCTGCCATCCAGAAGGCCAAGGAGCACCGCAGCAGCGTTGGCACGGCGGGCGCGCCGCAGGTGCGCCAAGCCAAGCCGCTTGCCCGCGACCGCTCCAGCGCCCCGCGGGTGCCAGGCCCTATCTGGCCCGAGCTCAAGCCCTTCGACCCCGATCCCGCGGTCATGCGCGCAAACCGGATCGTGAGCTACGACCGCAGCGACCCGGCGCACGCCACTTTCGACATGATGCGCACCAAGGCGCTCAGGATGATGCGGGAGAATGGCTGGACATCGCTCGGCGTCACCTCGCCGACCGCCGCCTGCGGCAAGACCACGGTCAGCCTCAACCTCGCCTTCAGCCTGGCCCACCAGCCCGACACGCGCACGGTGCTGATGGACATCGACCTTCGCCGTCCAGCGGTGGCCCATCACATCGGGCTGACCGAGCCGCAGTCGATGGCAAGCGTCCTACAGGGCACGCGCGAACTCACCGAGAATTTCGTGCGCTACGGCGAGACGTTGGCGATCGGCACCAGCACGCGAGGTGTGCGCAGCGCCTCCGAGATCCTGCAACACAGTTCAACCGGCCGGATGCTCACCGCGGTCAAAGCGCAGTTCCGGCCAGATGTGATCATTTACGACCTGCCACCAATGCTGGTGAACGACGACGTGATGGCTTTCCTGCCCCACGTCGACTGCGTGCTGCTGGTCGCAGCCGCCGAACGCTCGCGCCTCGACGAGATCGACAAGTGCGAGCAGGACCTCGCCGAGCAGACCAACGTGCTCGGCGTCATCCTGAACAAGTGCCGGTATCCGGGGGAGGAGTACGGATATTATTGAGCACGCCGCCAAGCTGGCGTAATCACCAATCAAGTATTAGTTTCAAAACTGACACCATTAGGCGTCCAGTAGCATGAATAGCTTTTCGCCAATATAAAACGCTCTGTGTAAATACGGCAGCCGGGGAATAAGGCCTCAACTTCACTTCGCGGCAAAAGGTTAATTTTCTCAACATTCCGACGTCTCTGAACCATGTTAGATTCACGGTGTCGCTTTACAAAAGAAAAAGACATTAGACGCGCCTGCAACGGGCGAGCAAACCAATGAGCGAAGGGCACCCGAAAGTGTGGCTCAATTGGGAAACCCCAAGCCGGCGTCTGGACCCATCCTGCACGCCCCACGCGAAGAAGCTCGCTTGCCATCGCAGTCATATCGTTCCAGCCACCAACATGCTCAATCACCGAGTTTGAATGAACGAGATCGACTGAAGCATCAGAATAGTTCATAAGATTACGTGCATCTCCCACCTTTGGGATAAACAAGTCACGCGGCACCCCCTCGGGCAGAGGCCGGTCTGCCTCAGAAGAAAAGAGGTTTAAAACTTCTATTCCTGAAATTCTTTCAAATCCGACATTAATCCAGTAGTCTGGGCGCCCGCCCACATCAAGTACTCGAATATCTCTTCCAAGGTGCTGGGAGAGTGCCACAATCAAACGATGCAGAGCTCTTCCCCGCGCAGCACGAAATCGGTTGACAGTATCGTATGACGTTACGTTAGGGCACCGGAGCGAAAACTGCCTCAACGAATTTCGTAGGAGACTCACCATGTTGGATCCTCTGCAGCGCGAAAGAGGCTTATCAGAGGGGCCTCTGTCGCGAAAGCGAGAAGGCGGCCTTTATGGGCCGCCTTCTCGACAAGTTATGACCAGCCGTCTCCGAGGCCCCCAAGAGGAGCGGATCGAAGGTTCGGATTTACGCCGAAGATGCGTGACCCCCAGTTCGCCCGGTGCGCCTTGTAGAAGGCGCGACTCCAAGCGCTCGGCGCGTTTCCGCCGTCTCCCGCGATGTCGTCAAAGAAGCCGTTGATGCTGTCCGTGCCCGACATGCGATCGACGTAATCAAGGAACACGTCGTAATTCCACACCTCCTTGGCGCCGGGGATTGCCCAGACACAGATAGCAGTGGCCTGCTGGACCGCCGAATTGACGTGCCGATAGCTGGTCGGGTTGCCAGGGTAGGGTGAGCGCCCGTCCTGCTCGGGCTGTGTGACGTGGTGAACACCCCACTCAGGCGTGCCTACGTCGCCCTGCTTATAGGTCGCCGTTGCCGAACCGTCCCTCTGGGGCCGCAGTACCCGACCCACGTCACCTTGGCCGACGGTCCAGATTTGCCGCTTCTCATGGAAGGCGCGCCAATTCTCGCTGTGTCGTGATTTCATCCCGGCGTTGTTCAGGATCATCGCGGCCATTAGGTGCGGCAGAGCCCAGGAACACAGGATCGCGCCACGCTCGGCCCACCGACCACCTGCCGCGACGACGCTATCAACGTCGATCCCAATCTGCACCATGGCCTTCGCGAGGTCGAACTTCTGCTGCACCGGGATGTTGCAGAGCAGTGCGATCCCCGCCGCGCCGAGGGTGCGCCCCATGTCGCGCCCGTAGCCGGGATGCCCGCCGAGCACGCGCATGTTGAAGTTCATCGCGGCAGAGCGCGAGTTGTGATCGTTCCGGGTCCAGACGTTCCGAATGCGGCGGATCATGTCGAACAGATCAATAGGGCTTGGGAGACCGGGCGGCACCGGATAGCTCGGCAGGATGGACAGATCCATGTCCGCCTCTGTCCAGAGGCTCGCGCGGCCATTCGCCATGATGCCGGGCCGGAACGATCCTGCGGGCGGTGCGGTGCCGACGTAGGTAATAGGGATGATCCGCTCAATGCACCGCCGACTGCCGTTCGAGATGTTCTGCTCCGAATGGCTCGTCGGATCCGACCGGGAGCTAAGGACGGTGCCCTCCGTCACAACGAGCGGGAGCGCGCGGCCAAGGTCGCGGCGATCGCGGTAAGGTGTGGCGCTGCGGACGCTCATTCGCTGATCAAAGCCAAGGGCTCCAAGCCCACCTTGCGGACACATGGGGGCGTTGTGCCCCTCGTTCCCCAAAATGCGCTCGTCGGCCGTTGACCCGTCCGTGTAGCGGGTGTGGCCGTTCGCCGTGAAGGCCATCATGCCATTACGCCAGGTGCCGTCCACCTGCTGCGACGCCGGCGAGCGCGAAACGATTGTCGCGGGGTCACCCGACCCAGCCAGAACCCAGTGGTCCCCAAGGTTGTACGTACCAATCGTGTGAGACTTAGAGTGCATGACCGTGAGGCCGTCCTGCGAAACGGTCGCGCTCTGCACCGTCTCCCCTGGCGTCCCCACCGCAGGCGGATTGTTCGGATCAGGCTGCCCCGAATCTTTCGGTGAGGCTTCGGATATCTGGTGGGCCGGCTTGAGAACCTGTTCCCAGAGGCCCCAAGTGTAGGTGAACCCCCAGGAGGCGTTGTCGGTTTCACTGTTAGGTTGCCAAGTCCGGCGACAAGAGCTGATGGAGTAGTCCTTGTGACCAGCCTCACGTTGCTTCCAGATCGCGTCGGTGTTCGCCAAGTTTATTCGGTCGTAAATGGCTCTTACCGTCGCGTTCTTGGCGTCCCAGTACCCGCGTGCTGCGAGCACGACTATGGTCGACATCAAGCAGCGGTATCCACCAATCACGTATTCGAGACTGCACCGCGGTCCCCCGCTGTCCATCGCGTCGAATTCGCGCCACATGCCAAGCTGTCCCTCGTTCGGGACCACAAGGTTCTGGATCGTCGTTCCGCAGCCGTTCGTGCCGGAGACGCCCAGTCCGTTGTTCAGGCCGCGCTTGATGATCTTGTTGATGCAACCGCGGTCACCCGGGTTGGTGTTAAGAACTTCGGCCTCGATGACCTGAAGCCACTGCGAGAGCGTGCGGCCCTCAAAGGTGTAGCCTCGGATCGCCGTCTCCATCTGTGCTTTTGTCGGGCCGTTCGGCCAGTTGGCACGGGTGTAAGTGCGGGCGATGTTGTTGAGGCCGCACGAAATCGCTTCGGCGACGAAAATGTCCACATTGAAGGTATCGAGAAGGGCTTGTGCCGCCGTAGCCCCGCCGAAATAGGCCATAGCGATGATGGGATTGAGACAGTAGGCAAGGCGATGGTTCGGGTTGCCGTTTCGCCAGTTGTTCTGATGTCCGGCAATGTCCCGCTGTGGGTGGGACGGCAGGTACGGATTGAGATCACTGGCCGAGAACGCCCCCGAAAAGAGGCACGCCTTCATTATGGTGTCCCAGCGATCGCGCTCCGTCTGCGTCAGTTCATTTGTCCAGAACGGCAGGTCACGCAGAACTGCCGCCGCGGCATAGGCATTCATTTCGTGCTGCTGCGCATAGTTTCCTTCGGCGGCTGGCTCGTTGCCGGGTGCGCAGATGAACTTCATCCGCGAGATCAGCGCGTTTCGCTGGCTCGCTTGCCCCGAAAGCTCGCCAAGCGCCAAGACAAGTGGATGCTGGCCGTTGAAGCCGTTGTTCTGCGTTCCGGCTTGCCCCCATTGTGCCTGCCCAGTCTCGGGATTAAGGCGCGGGCCGTAGCGCGGATTAGGCATCGCGGCTGCCTGCGCCAACATATCTTCCGTAGGCTGCAGCAAAATTTCTGGTTTGGCTGGAGGCAGAATACTTTCACTCAAAACCGAGAGTGCCTTCCCGCCCTCGTCGGCGGTCTCGTAGCTATCGGTCTCCATCTGGCGCCAGTAAAGGCGCGCATGGACGTCTCCAGAGAAGAAGCCGTTGGTTACGAACTTGGTGCCCGGGACGAGCCGGGCTGTCATGCTGGTTGCGCCGACGCCGGCAGGGTTGCCACCGATGTAGCCGCGAAGCTCGTAGCCCTCGGGGACTGCGATCGCCGCCGCGGGCGTGATCGACATCCGGGCGCCGCTCTGTTCGGCCGACCAGGCTTCCGCCTCGAAAAGCCAGAGATCCGCCGCGATCGACGGAATATCAAGCGGATCCTCGGGTAGCGCCTCAATGGTTACCTGGAAGGATTGCGTCGCTTCGCCGCCCGAGTTGGTCGCTGCGACCGTGATGGTCTCGAAACCGGGGGTGGCGGTGTCGATCGTGACGACGCCGCTCGCGGCATTGATGCTCGCCCCCGCGCCGGTGACCGTGAAGGCGAGGTTCTGGCCCTCGAAGGCCTGGGCCGTCGGCACCTCCTGGATGCCGGTATCCTCGTCGAAGATCTCGTCGTGGAGCTCGCCGACCGGCACCGGAGCGACATAGGTGACCCTGATGGTCTCGGTCTCGACCTCGGTCTCGCCGGCCGCGTTCCGCGCGGTCACCCGGCAACAGACCTCCGTCAGATCGTCCTCGGGCACGGGCACGTAGACTGCGGCGGTCGCATCGGGAATGGGCTCTTCGTCACGCAGCCACTGGAGCGAGATTTCGGGCTCGCCGCTCCACGCGCCGGCATCGACGGCGAGTTCGCTGTCGATCTTGCCGCTGCCCGCAAGAACCGGCGCGCTCAGCACCGCCGGCGCCACTGGCAGCGGCTCGGCCGGCTCCGCGGGCTCGAGGCCGGCGATCTCGAAGACAACGACGTTCTCGGAGGCCTGCGTCCACACGCCGTCCTCCGGCCGATACCAGAACAGGAGGTTGTGGCAGACCGTGCCGATCGTCAGTCCGCCTCTTGTCGTGAAGGTTTCGCCCGGCTGCATGGCGCGGGTCGTGTCGAGGCTCGGCTGGGAGGCGAGCCTTTCTGGGCCCGAGTAGAGACGCAGCTCGAAGCCCGCCGGGATCGCAACCTCGGGCGAGATCGACACCCGCCGGCGGCCCTCCGGAGCCTCGTCGCGCACCTCATCCGCCGACCAGAGCGTGGCCGGAATGCGGCCGGGAACGTCCGCCACCCGGGGCTCGATGGCGACCTGGAATTGGACGGAGGCCGTGCCGCCCGAGTTGGTGGCCGTCACAGTGATTGTCTCGGCGGCACGCGGCGCCGCGGTCGGGATCGTCAGCCGGCCGGTCGCAGCATCGATCGTGGCCTCCGCGCCGGTGACCGCGAAGGTGAGGCCATCGCCGGCGAAGGCAGCGGCCGCCTCCACGACGAGGGCCTCTTCACCCTCGATCGCCGCCAGATCCGCGAGCACATCGACCGCGGTCGGAGCTGCGAAGCGCACCTCCAGGGCCTCGGTCTCGGCCGAGGCGCTGCCGATCGCATTCCGGGCAGTGACCCGGCAGTGCAGCGACCGGCCGTCGTCGGCGGTGACGGGCGCGTATTCCGCTGCGGACGCCCCGGCGATGGCCTCGCCGTCAAGGCACCACTGCAGCGCGATCTCGGGCTCCGGCGTACCGCTCCACTGT
>SKOX01000011.1 GCA_007119835.1 Paracoccaceae bacterium | reverse complement strand
GATCGAGCAGGGTCGCAAGACGCGACCTCCGGGGCAGGGTTTCGGCGGAAGACGGGATCATGAGCAGCTCCGATTCAGGGCCGCCGCATCGATTCAGAGAACCCCGCCCCTGTCACCTGTCCGTTGAGTTCGGAGCCCTGATCCGGATCACTTGGGGCTTGACCGCGGGGTCGCGTCTCGCGACGCTGATGCGATGAAGCTGCTCGACGTCAATCACCCGTTCTTCCTGCCGTACTGGCGCCGGATCGCGGTCGTCGCATTCTGCGTAGCCTGGGCCCTGTTCGAATGGATCACCCTGTCGCCGTTCTGGGGAATCCTCGCATCCGCATTGGCGATCTACACCTACTGGGCGCTGATTCTGACCTTCGATCCCGAGCACGCGGCAGGACGAGAACGCGAACCCTGAGATGGGCGAAAGGCGGCCCGCGCTCGTGTGTCGCCGGGACGGGAGAGCGGACTTTGGCAGAGGCATGTGACGCGCAGGTCGTGGTCTTCGGCTCGATAAACATCGACATCGTGTGCCGGGTGGACACCATTCCCGCGCCGGGTGAAACCGTCCTGTCCGCCGGCTACACCCAGTCGTTCGGCGGGAAGGGAGCCAACCAGGCCGTCGCCGCCGCGAGGGCGCTCGGACCCGCCGGGCGCGTCGTCATGGTCGGTGCCGTCGGTGACGATGAGTTCGGCCGGCAGGCGGTCGAAAACCTCGCACGGAACGGGATCCAGACCGACGCTGTCGAACGGGTGAGGGCGGCAACCGGCTGCGCCTTCATCAATGTCGCGCTCGATGGCGAAAACGCGATCACGGTGGCGAGCGGCGCAAATGCCTGCATCAATCCCGACGCCTTGCCGCCACTGCCGGACGCCGGCCGCACCGTGGTGGTGATGCAGATGGAGACGCCGGTCGAGGCGAATCTGCGGGTTGCCCGTGCCGCCAAGGCGGCCGGCGCGAAGGTCATTCTCAACCTGGCACCCGCGCGCTTCGCCGGGAGCGCCGCCGCACTGCGCCAACTGCTCGAAGCCACGGACATCCTGGTCGTCAACGAACACGAGCTTCGTGTGGTGGCTCACCTCAACGGATTGTCTGCATGTGGTGCCATGGAAGAACTGACGTGTGCGGTTTCAGCCGCCCTGAACGCCGAAGTGGTGGCAACAGCCGGCGCAGCAGGCGCCTACCTGTCCGCGGGTACGGACACGCCGCTGACGGTGTCCGCTCCGCGCGTCGAGGTTCGCGACACCACCGGCGCAGGTGACTGTCTCACAGGGATCTTGGCGGCCGGCCTCGCGGAGAGGCTCGAACTGCCTGCAGCCCTCGGACGCGCGGTTGTCGGCGCATCCATGGCCTGTCTGCAGGTAGGCGCCCAAGCATCGATGCCTGACCGATCGGCCCTTTCTGCTAATGGCCCACGAACCGATGGATGATCCGCCCGGATAGCCTTCCGTGATTCCGAGGCTTGCTTTCACGCGCAGCGCCTTCCTGCCGCCTGCCCCCATTGGGTGGTCCTAGGTCAGTCTTGGTGCATGGTCGGCCGCGCGAGGGGCCTGATGAATCCGAGGTGGGAAGGCGAGCAGCAGATAACTCTTCCGCTCGGCGAAGGAGGGGGCGGCGGCTCAAGGTTGTGACCACGATCTGGCACCCGCGCTGCGTCAGAACCGCTCAGAACGGTTCTGCTCGATGGCGGCGGCCGAGCAAGAACGCGTCAGAAACGTGGATCAACGGCGAGAGATCGGCGTCCGAACGAGCTTCCGTGATGAGTCGAACAAAGTCGGCGTAGAGACCGCAATACTCGCTGCTCTCTTCGATCTGTCTGGGCTGCCCGTCCACGATGAGCCGGTGTCCGCCCTGCGCGATCTCCAACGGGCCCTCATCCGTCTCTACGCGGATCTCCCATGTCTCGGGTCCGGCTGGTCGCCAGTCGAACTCGGCCTTCACCGCAAGCCCGTCTGCGTCGACCGCCTGCAGCCGCGCGGCGATCGGGGTCTGCCGGTTCGACGGAAAGAAGAGGTCGGCCTGCTGCAGGAAGATGGGCTTGGGTAAGATCCGGGTGACGATCGAGAGCGCGTTTATCCCCGGATCGAAGACGCCGAGCCCGCCGGCTTGCCAGATCCACTCCTGGCCCGGATGCCAGACGCGGACGTCTTCCGTCCAGACGATGTCCACACGGCGGATCCGGCGCCTCGCGAGGATGCTGCGAGCGGGTTCCACGGCAGGCGCGCGGCGCGAATGCCAGGTCGCGAAGAGCGTGACGCCGGCGGACGCCGCCATTTCCCTCAGTGCCAGGGCCTCCGCAAGCGTCGCGGCGGGCGGCTTCTCCAGCATCACGTGCTTCCCGGCCGCGAGCGCCGCGCGAGCCTGCGCGAAGCGGCCCTGCGGCGGGGTGCAGAGCGTCACCGCATCGAGGCCAGGTTCGGCTGCAAGGAGAGACCCGATGTCGGGATGGCAGGGAAGATCGGGCAGCCGCGCGTTCCGGCTCGCGACGGCGGCAAGTTCGATGCCTTTTGTCGCAGCGATTGCCGGGAGATGCTCCGTTCTGGCGATCTTGCCGAGGCCGACGAGGCCGATCCGGATGGTCATCGCTGCACCCTCACCACTCGGCCACGCGGCCGTCCCGGTGGCGACACACCGGGTTTCGCCAGCTATGCCCGGTCTCGGCGGCGGCGCGCACGCGCGCCTCGTCCACCACGCACCAGCGCGGGGGGAGGATGAACGTCGTCAGGTCGGTGATCTTCATGGCGTCATCCGTTCGCTTGCCGCCCTGGCATCCCGAGACGCCGCCATGCGGTGGCGAAGGTCGCCGCCCGCGCCCCGACGTCCGCGGCGGACATGCCGGGCCTGTAGAGCGCCGAGCCGAGGCCGAAGCCCGCCGCACCCGCCTCGGCGTAGGCTCGCATGCTGTCAGGCGAGATGCCGCCGACCGGCAGGAAGCACGTGCCGCGCGGGAAGACCGAGATCAGAGCCTTGAGGACAGGTGGCGGCATAGCCTCTGCGGGGAACAGCTTCAGCGCGTCAGCGCCTGCCGCGAGGGCGGCGAAACCTTCGGTCGGCGTCGCGATGCCGGGCGTGCAGACGAGCGATCGCCTCTTCGCCGCCGCGATCACCGCAGGGTCGGCATGCGGCATGACGATGATCCGCCCACCGGCCTCGGCCACCGCCTCGACATCGGCCGGTGCCATGACCGTGCCGGCGCCGATCAGGGCATCGCTGCCGCAGGCCGCGGCGAGTCGACGGATGCTTTCGATCGGCTCGGGCGAGTTCAGCGGCACCTCGATGATCGCGAAGCCGGCTTCGACGAGAGCGCGACCGATCGCGGGCGCCTCCTCCGGCGTGACGCCGCGCAGGATGGCCACCAGCGGCAGCCGATCGAGATAGGGTTGCAGGGATGTCATGGTTCTGCCTCCGTCGCCGCCTCGATCAGACCGGCAGCCGTCGCGATCCTGAAGAGGCCGGCAGGCGCCGTGCCCTCGACCTCCCCCGCCCCGTCGATGCCGAAGCGCGAGAGCGCGCGGCGGTAGCGGGCGCAAAGCGCCGGCTCGCCGATCAGGATCGGCGGCATCCCGGCCGGCTCGGCAAGCGCCGAGCGGATCTCGTCGCCGATCAGCAGCCCGGACAGGTATTCGAGGCTCTCGCCGCTCGTAAGCCCGCCGGTCACCTCCAGCGCGCGCACGGAAAAGAGAAGCGGCGCGATCCCGTCGGCCCGGCGGGCGGCATCGACGCCGCGCAGGAAGGCCGCGCTGCCTCCTGTGGCGCTGGCATCCGGGGTGGCTTCACGGGCGGGTCCGCCGAGGATCGAATGGTCGCGCAGCACCGCGAAGACCTCACCGGTCATGTAGGTTGCGAAGGTCTTGATGCGGCTGTCGCTCACGTCCACCCACTTGCAGTGGGTGCCGGGCAGCACGAAACGCGCGCCGTGACCGAGGTCCGAGCGCAGGGCGATCGCGCCGGCGATCTGGGTCTCCTCGCCGCGCATGACGTCCGGCACGTCGCTCGTCCGGATCACGCCGGGCACGATCCACAGCCGGCCGCCCGGCACCGGGACGAGCGCGCTCGCGAGATCGCCCAAGCTCACGGGGCAGCTCAGGTAGGGAGCCTCCACCCATCCGCGCGTGCTCCCGATCATGCCGGACGCGATCGCCTGCAGCCGCTGCGGCCAGCCTGCAGTGACGGCATCGAGTGCATCGGCGAACTCGCGCCGCTCAACCTGCATGATGCCCATCGGGGCGCGGGCGCTGTCGAGGACGCGGCCGCGCCCGTCGAGCAGCCATGCACGGAGCGAGCTGGTGCCCCAGTCGAGCGCGATGAGCCTGGGCGTGTCTCGCCTTGTCACCTCTTGCTCCTAACGAGGGCGCTGCTCGGTCGCCGCATCGAAGAAGTAGGCGCGCGACGGATCGAAGGTGAGGCCGACGCGGGTCCCGGCGCTCGAACGCGTGTCACCGCGCTCCTCGATGATGAGCCTCTCGCCGGTATCGGAGGTCAGATAGGCATAGGAGACGCCGCCCAGTGCCTCGGTCAGCTCGACCGTATGGGTGTCGCCGGCGACGATCCCGATGTGCTCCGGGCGGAGGCCGACGACAAGCGCGGTACCCGCGGGGGGAAGGGCCGCTGGTGTCGGTACCGTGTTCTTCAGGGCAGGTATCTCGGCGCCGCCCGCGGCCGCCCGCGCGGCCATGAAGTTCATCGCCGGCGAGCCGATGAAGCCGGCGACGAAGCGGTTGTCGGGGTCGCGATAGAGGTCGAGCGGGGCGCCGACCTGCTCGATCCGGCCGGCGCGCAGCACCACGATCTTGTCGGCGAGCGTCATCGCCTCGACCTGGTCGTGGGTGACATAGATCATCGTCGCACCGATCTCGTTGCGGAGGCGGGAGATCTCGACCCGCATCTCCACGCGCAGCTCGGCGTCGAGGTTGGAGAGCGGCTCGTCGAACAGGAACACCTCGGGCCCGCGAACGATGGCCCGACCGATCGCGACGCGCTGGCGCTGGCCGCCCGAAAGCGCCTTCGGCTTGCGGTCGAGATACTCGTCGAGCTTGAGGATGCGCGAGGCTTCGGCGACCTTGCGCTGGATGTCGGCCTTGGGTTGGCCGTTCATCCTGAGGCCGAAGCTCATGTTCTCGGCCACGGTCATGTGCGGGTAGAGCGCGTAGGTCTGGAAGACCATGGCAACGCCGCGCTCCGCCGGATCGAGCCGGGTGACGTCGCGGCTGCCGATGCGGATGGTGCCGTCGGACGTCTCCTCGAGCCCGGCCACCATGCGCAGGAGCGTGGACTTGCCGCACCCCGACGGCCCGACAAAGACGCAGAACTCGCCGTCCTCGATGGCGAGATCCACCCCGTGGATCACCTGTGTCTCGCCATAGCGCTTCACCACCCGGTCGAGTGTCACCCCGGTCATCTGGACGTTTCTCCCATGTTGCGAAGCTTCCTGCGGTAGGGCTCCGTCAGTTCCTTGACAGTCTCGATTTCCTTCGGGTCGTAGGGCCGACCATCCTGGTGCAGGACGTCGTGGAACCAGAGGTCCGCCGTGGCGACGCCCCCGTTCGTTGCCACAAGCTCGGCCGGCCAGGGAAGATGCGTCTGCGTGCGGCCCCTGACGAAGCCCCACTGAAAGCAGCCGATCCCTCTGTCGCGAAACAGCGGGAGCTGATCGTCGATCCGGCTATCGACTGCGCGCGCCATCCATTCGGTACAGAACATTGGGCGATCCAGCGTCTCGAGGTGCGCGATGAAGCGCGAAACATGCGCCGCGTCCCAGTAGGCATGGAAGGACACGATGTCCGAGAGCGCAAGCGCCGCGGCGTCGGTTTCCGTCTGGTACGGCGGCAGGCCGGATCCCGGCAGCGGCGTCGACCAGGCTGCAACGGTCAGGGGTTGTGACGGGCTCTCCGCGCGCGCCCAGCGGAAGCTCGCTTCCATGAGCGCGTGGCTGTATCCGGTCAGGGCCGGCTCGTACTCGCTGTAGCCGTCCGACCGGAAGATCATCCGGTTGCCGGGCTCGTTGTAGAGGTCCCAGAAGAGGACGCGCTCGTCGGTGTGGAAGGTGCGGACGATGTCGCGGAGGTAGCTCTCGAAAGCGTTCCAGCGTCTGCGGTCCATCACCAGCGCCCGGCCGGGACTCGCGACGGCGCGGCTGTTGTGCACGCCCGGCAACGGGTCCGGCTGCGGGCCGTATTCGGGCTCGAGGCCGCCGAAGCCGCAGTCGTCGAAGAGGCAGGGGACCGTGTCGATGCCGGAGCGCGCCGCCACGGCCATCACCCAGTCGAGGCGCTCGAGGAGGCCGTCGCGGTCGTGCTGCCAGACCAGGAAATGCGTGTTGATGCGGATGGCGTTGAAGCCGATCTCCGCCGCCCAGCCAAGCTCGCGCTCGATCGTGCTGCGGTCAAAGCTGTCCGCGTGCCACATCTCGAGAAAGTTGACGGCGGTGGAGGGGATGAAGTTGAAGCCGCAGACCCAGGGGCGGGATGCGGACCAGCTTCTGGCCTCGGCTCGTGACCAGCCTTCCATGGGGTGCTCCGGAGGTCGGTAAGCGGTCCGGCCCCGCCCTCGCGGCAGGGGCCGATTGCGCGATCAGCGGAGCTATGGCCGAGAATGGGTGATGCGGCCTGAGAAGGCGGCGTATCGTGGCGGGTGTCGAAGCCTGCCAGAACCTCCCGAAGGAGCGATACGCCATGAACGACGATACCACGATCAT
>SKOX01000227.1 GCA_007119835.1 Paracoccaceae bacterium | reverse complement strand
TTCGGCGACCTGATGTTCGTCGTGGCGAACCTCGCCCGGCATCTCGAGGTCGACCCCGAGGCGGCGCTGAGGGCCGCGAACGCGAAGTTCGTCCGCCGCTTCCAGGGCATCGAGGCGGCGCTCCGGGCCGAGGGGCGGACGCCCGAGGACTCGGACCTCGCCGAGATGGACGCGCTCTGGGAGGCGATGAAGCGCGGCGAGCGGGCGGCGCAACCGGAGGGCTAGTCCCGGCGCAGGTTGCGGCGCGTCTCGCGGCGGAGCCGGGCGGCCTCGCGCTTGCCGCGGAACCACGCGACGACCCGGTCGCCGTAGAGCGCGACCAGCACGCCGGTCCCGAAGTAGCGGGCGCCGCGCACCAGCACGACGGCGGCGAGGACCTGTTCCACGGCCATCCCGACGGCGCCCGCGGCGATATGCGTCGCCATCGTCGGCAACGGCAGCGCGACGATGACGACCATCACCCAGAAGCCGCCTTCGTAGAGACGCCCACTCACGTCCTCGTAGTCGTCGCGCCAGCCGAAGCGGTCGATGAGCGGCTCGGCGAAGGTGAGGGCAAGCGCGCCGAGGCCGAAGCCGATCATCGCGACGGTGGCGTAGCCGGCGACGCCGATCGCGGCGAGCCGCCAGCGGATGTCCGGGCGCATCTGCATGTAGGGCGCGAGCACGGTTTCGAAGGGGATCGGCACGAAGGCGGCCTCGAGCACCGAGAACCAGTAGAGGGCAAGCTGGCCGGACCGGGCCTGGGTGATCCGCCTCAGCCAGCTGTCCGCCTCTGCCTTCGCCATGCTCGTAACTCCGGGCGGCCGCCTGCGATCGGCACACCCCTTGCCTGAAGGAAGGGCGCGGCCAAGAGTCCGCTGGACCGCGCTAATCTTGTCGTCTAAATGCCTCGATGAGGCAGCGCGTTCCGGCAAGTGCCCGCCGGACTGCGCACTTGTTGCCCGCAGCCCGGTAGATGATCCGACGCGGGCCTCGGTGAGGCGCCCCAGGCGGGCGGCAGTCATAGGGAGACCAGGGGTGGCACACGTCGAAGAGGAAAGCGGTACCAGGCGGGACTTCCTGTATGTGGCGACCGCCGCCGCGGGAGTGGTCGCGGCGGGCGCCGTCGTCTGGCCGCTCGTCAACCAGATGAACCCGAGCGCCGACGTCCAGGCGCTGGCCCAGATCCAGGTCGACGTGAGCGGCCTCGGGATCGGCAGCCAGATGACGGTGCTCTTCCTCGGCAAGCCGGTCTTCATCCGGCGGCGCACCGAAGAGGACATCGCGGCCGCCCGCGCCGACGACGGCGCGGCGCTGCCCGACGGCGACGCGCGCAACGCCAACCTCGGCCTCGGCGCCGATGCCACCGACGCGAACCGCACGATCGACGAGGCCGGCGAGTGGCTGGTGATGATCGGCGTCTGCACGCATTTCGGCTGCGTGCCGCTCGCCGAGGCCGGTGATTTCGGCGGCTGGTTCTGCCCCTGCCACGGCTCGCATTACGACCGGGCGGGCCGCATCCGGCGCGGCCCGGCGCCCGAAAACATGCACATTCCGGTGGCGGAGTTCGTCTCCGACACCGTGATCCAGCTCGGCTGACGGAGGGAGAGGCTAGATGGCGACAGGTACCCCCCACGGCGAGATCAGCGGCATTCCGCACGACGCCTACGAGCCGAAGTCCAAGGCGGAAAAGTGGCTCGAGAGCCGCCTGCCGATCCTCGGGCTCCTGCACTCGACGCTGACGATTCCGACCCCGAAGAACCTCAACTGGATGTGGATCTGGGGCATCGTCCTGTTCTTTTCTCTGATCCTGCAGATCGTCACGGGCATCGTGCTCGTGATGCACTACACGCCGAACACCGAACTCGCCTTCGCCTCCGTCGAGCACATCATGCGGGACGTGAACGGCGGCTGGGCCTTCCGCTACGTGCACATGAACGGCGCGCACCTGTTCTTCCTGGCGGTCTACGCGCACATCTTCCGCAACCTCTACTACGGGTCCTACAAGTACCCGCGCGAGGTCACCTGGATCATCGGGATGCTGATCTACCTCCTGATGATGGCGACCGCGTTCATGGGCTACGTGCTGCCCTGGGGCCAGATGTCCTTCTGGGGCGCGACGGTGATCACCGGTCTCTTCGGTGCGGTGCCGCTGATCGGCGACTCGCTGCAGACCTGGCTCCTCGGCGGGCCGGCGGTCGACAACGCGACGCTGACGCGGTTCTTCTCGCTGCACTACCTGCTGCCCTTCACCATCCTCGGGCTGGCGATCCTGCATGTCTGGGCCTTCCACCACACGGGCAACAACAACCCGACCGGCGTCGAGGTGCGGCGGGAGTCGAAGGAGGTCGCGGAGCGCGACACGCTGCCGTTCTGGCCCTACTTCGTGATGAAGGACCTCTACGCGCTCGCCTTCATCCTGGTGATCTTCGCCATGATCGTCGGCTTCATGCCGAACTATCTCGGCCACGCCGACAACTACATCGAAGCCGACCCGCTGGTGACGCCGTCGCACATTGTTCCCGAGTGGTACTTCCTGCCGTTCTACGCGATCCTGCGGGCGATCACCTTCGACTTCCTGTTCATCCGGGCCGACTTCGGCGGCGTTCTGGCGATGTTCGGCGCGATCGTCGTGATGGGCCTCGCGCCGTGGCTCGACACCAGCCGGGTGCGTTCGGGGCGCTACCGGCCGACCTTCAAGATCTTCTTCTGGCTCCTGGTGCTGTCGTTCTTCGTCCTGATGTGGGGCGGGGCGATGCCGGCCGAGCAGCCCTATGTCGCCATCATCCAGGTCGCGACGATCTACTGGTTCGCCTACTTCCTCGTGGTGCTGCCGGTGCTCGGGCTGGTGGAGAAGCCGCTGCCGGAGCCGGCGACGATCGAGGAGGACTTCCTGTCGAAGAATCCCGACGCCAACAAAGCCGCGATGAAGCCTGCCGAGTGAGGGGAGCCGTCATGACCATCAGAAAGACCATCCTCTCGGCGGCGGTGGCCCTGGGGCTCGCGGCGGGCCTCGCGCCCGCGGCGCAGGCGGCGGAGCCCGGGGAGGTCACCGACTTCCGCTTTTCCTTCGAAGGCCCGTTCGGGCGCTTCGACCAGGCGCAGCTCCAGCGCGGCCTTCAGGTATACACCGAGGTCTGCGCGGCCTGTCACGGGCTCCAGCACGTGGCCTTCCGCAACCTGTCCGACCCCGGCGGCCCGGCGCTGCCCGACGACCAGATGCGGGCCTATGCGCGGCAGTTCGAGGTGCAGGACCGGATCACCGGCGAGTGGCGACCGGCGGAGCCGACCGATCACTTCCCGATGTCGCAGCTGGAGGGTGCGCCGGACCTCAGCCTCATGGCAAAGGCGCGGGTCGGCTTCCACGGGCCCTACGGGTCCGGCATCAACCAGCTCTTCCGCGGCCTCGGCGGTGCCGAGTACATCGCCTCTTTCCTGCTGAAATACACCGGCGTGGAGAGTGAGCAGGCGGGCGTTATCCTCTACGAGAACGCGGCCTATGGCGGCTACGTGTCGATGCCGCCGGTGCTGTTCGGCGACGACGTCGTCTATGCCGACGGCACCGAGGCGACGATGGAGCAGGTCGCGCTCGACGTCTCCGCCTTCCTGATGTGGACGGCTGAGCCGAAGATGATGGCGCGCAAGGAGGCGGGTCTGACGGCGGTCCTGTTCCTGATCCTGCTGACGGCGCTGCTCTACTTCACCAACAAGAAGCTCTGGGCGAAGGCAAAGGGCAAGGGCGAGAAGGCGCTCTGATCCCACCGACACCGCAGGAACGTTTCGCAAGGGCGGCTCCGAAAGGAGCCGCCCTCATTGTGTCTGGATTACCTGCCGTCCGGCTCCGGCGCGGCGGCATGATCCCGGCAGGCGCGTCAGCCGAGCCGCTTCACGGGCAGGCTGCGCGCTCGGGTCAGGTCGTGTCCGGCAGGCGGGCGAGGACGGCTTCCAGGACGGCAGCCGGTCCCTCGGGGCCGGCCCAGAGCTCGGAGCCCAGGGCGAGGAAGTCGGCATGCGGCGCGAGCTCGGCGGCGACGTCGGCGTCGATGCCGCCTTCCGCCACGACCGGCGTCTCGATCGTCTTCGCCCACCATTGGAAGAGGTCCGGCGGCGCGGTCGCGCCGGTGCCGAGCGGGCTCGGTGCGACGGGTCCGAAGCTGACGTAGTCGGCGCCGATCTCGGCCGCGGTCATGCCGTCGTGGCGCGAGGTGCCGGCGAAGGCGCCGACGATGGCCTCGGGCCCGAGGTGGCGGCGGGCCTCGCGGACGTGGCGGGCGCCGTCGGTGAGGTGAACCCCGTCGAGCCCGAGGGACGGCACGAGGCGGAAGTGGTCGGCGACGACGAGGCTCGCGTCGCGGGCCCGGCAGAGCGGCGCGAGGGCCACGGCCTGGGCGCGGATCTCGGCCTCGGAGGCCGCCGCGGGCGCGATGCGCAGGCAGGCTATGTCGAATCGCTCGAGAAGGGCTGCCAGATCGCGGATCGCGGCCTCGGTCAGGACGGGCGGGGCGATGAGATAGAGGCGGGGAACGGTCATGGGTCAGTCCCGGGGCGTGAGGAGAAGGCGGCCGCGCCGCACCGACCGCCGATCGCTCGTCATCGCCTGGACCACCTCGAGCCCGGTGCCGGCGCCGGCGGTCGGCTTCTCAGCGGCGCAGCACGCTGCGGCCGGCATAGAGCGCGCTCTCGCCGAGATCCTCCTCGATGCGGAGGAGCTGGTTGTACTTGGCCAGCCGGTCGGAGCGGGAGAGCGATCCCGTCTTGATCTGGCCGCAGTTCGTCGCGACCGCGAGATCGGCGATGGTGGCGTCCTCGGTCTCGCCCGAGCGGTGGGACATCACCGCGGTCATGCGCGCCCGGTGCGCCATGTCGACGGCGGCGAGCGTCTCGGTTAGCGAGCCGATCTGGTTGACCTTGACGAGGATCGAGTTGGCGATGCCCTGCTCGATGCCGCGCGCGAGGCGGACGGTGCTGGTGACGAAGAGGTCGTCGCCGACGAGCTGGATCTTGTCGCCGATCCGGTCGGTGAGCGCCTTCCAGCCGTCCCAGTCGTCCTCGGACATGCCGTCCTCGACCGAGACGATGGGATAGCGGTCGCAGAGGTCGGCGAGGTAGTCGACGTTTTCCTCCGGCGAGAGGCTGCGGCCCTCGCCGTCCATGGCGTAGCGGCCGTCGCGGAAATACTCGGTCGCGGCGCAGTCGAGGGCGAGGCAGACGTCGTCGCCGGGCGCGTAGCCGGCGGCCTCGATCGAGCGCATGATGAAGTCGAGGGCTTCGGTCGTCGAGCCGAGAGCCGGGGCGAAGCCGCCCTCGTCGCCGACGTTGGTGTTGTGGCCGGCCTGGCCGAGCTGACCCTTCAGCGCGTGGAAGACCTCGGCGCCGCAGCGCAGCGCCTCGCGGAAGCTGCCGGCGCCGACCGGCATGATCATGAATTCCTGGATGTCGATCGGGTTGTCCGCGTGCTGGCCGCCGTTCACGATGTTCATCATCGGCACCGGCAGGACCCGGGCCGAGGTGCCGCCGATGTAGCGGTAGAACGGCGTGCCGAGGGTCTGGGCTGCGGCCTTGGCGGCGGCGAGCGAGACCCCGAGGATCGCGTTGGCGCCGAGCCGGGACTTGTTGTCGCTGCCGTCGAGGTCGACCATGATCCGGTCGAGGCGGATCTGGTCGGTGACGTCGAGGCCGGTCAGCGCGTCGCAGATCGGGCCGTTGACGGCCTCGACGGCGCGGCGCACGCCCTTGCCGCCGTAGCGGTCCTTGTCGCCGTCGCGCAGCTCCACCGCCTCATGCGCGCCGGTGGAGGCGCCGGAGGGAACGGCGGCGCGGCCCATGGATCCATCTTCGAGCAGAACATCGACCTCGACGGTTGGATTGCCGCGGCTGTCGAGGATCTCCCGCGCGACGACGTCGATGATCACGGACATTCCCGGTTCCCCCTCCTGGCTCCGCGCCTGTGAGCGCGCGCCCCGTGATTTAGCGGAAAGGCCCCAGCGAAGGAACCGTCAATCGCCGGCGGGTGGGCCACGAAGGCCGGGGCAGGGGGCGCGAGCGCTGGCGCTCCGGACAGGGTTTCAGCCCCGTCCCGAGCGACAGGTTAATTCTTTCTTACCGCCGCTCATTATTTTTGCGGCGGCCCGGAACCCGGCTCCGGCTCGTCCGTTGAGGGGGTGCTGCCGACCACCTCGGTGTGTTGCGAGTGTTCTGAGAGCTTAAGCGGTGACGCGAGTAAGCGGTGTGTGTGACGGGGGGCGGCAGCGATCGAGTTCGCATGTTTCGCGCGGCAGCGGCGTAATAAGCAAGGCGTAGCAAGTAGTTAGACATTGGTTTGGTTCTGGCTGCCGCCGTGGCGCACGACGCCCGGCGGCAGTCTTTTCCGTGGCGGACCTAGCCGGCGACGGTGGCGCAGAGAAGCGCGCCGCTCACGACCAGGATGACAGCGCCCGCGCCGATCTGCAGCGCCGGTGCCACGCGCCGTGCGGCGCCTGCGGGTCCGGCGGACAAGAAGGCCGCGTCGCGCCCGGTGACGGCGAGCGCGGCGAGGGTGACGGTGAAGGAAGCCGTCCCGAGACCCATGGCGATCACCGCGGCGGCGCCGATGGCGGCGAGGCCCATGCTCCAGGCAAGCACGAGGACGATGAGCGCGCCGGCGCAGGGCCGGGCGGCCATGGCCGCGACGAGGGCTGCCGCTTCGCGCAGCGAGCGGGCGCGGGCGGCCTGCGGATCGGGC
>SKOX01000111.1 GCA_007119835.1 Paracoccaceae bacterium | reverse complement strand
CGCGCCACGCCGCGCCCGGCCGGGGCCGCGCACGGGCCAGGGCCCGGGTCTGGCGAGGCGAGGGGCGCAGCGAGTTCAGATCTTCCGTCAAGGCTTCCTCCTGTCATGGCCGGCCTTCCGGTCCCGACCGCTCCGGCACGGCGATGAGGACAACGTGAACAAGGCCCGCTTCGGCGGCAACACTCGGAGGAAGCGGTTGCGGCGGCAAGTCACGGTCTCGTGCCTCCCGGCACCGTGACGGCCGCGGCGGGCCCGCAGGCGCGAGACCGCTCCGGGGCACATGTCATGCAAAGGGCTGCAGCGCAGCGGGACGCTCCGATCCGTGTCATGGAAACGGATCTAGTCCGTCATGAGCCGGATGCCACTTTCCCGGGCCAGCTACGGCCGGCTCCCCGAGGACACCGGCCGCAACCGCGCAATGCCGCCGGCGCCTCGCGCGGCGCCGACGGCAAAGACAGAAGCTGCTGCCCGCGGCAGCGAATCAGAAGCGGTAAGAGATCCGCGCCTGCAGCGACCACACATCGACGTCGAGATCGAAGTCGTCGAAGCTGGTCGCCCGGTGGTAGAGGCCCTCGACGCCGGCGGTGATCCGCGGCGCGATGCGGTGCTCGAAGCCGGCGCCGGCCACCCAGCCCCAGTCGTCCGCGCTGGTGGAGTCGCCGTTGACGGTGACGTCCCCCTCGATCCAGGCGGCGCCGCCCTTGGCGTAGACCAGGGTGTTGCCGAAGGCGTATCCGGCGCGGGCCGTCAGGCGGACGACGTTGTCGACCTCGACCGTGGTGCCGTTGCCGAAGGGCGCCATGTTCGCACGGTCGTAGGCCACCTCGCCACCGACGACGAAGCCGCCGCCGACCTCGAAATCGTAGCCGGCGTGAAAGCCGCCGATCACGTCGTCGTCGCTGATGTCGATGTCGTTCTCGACCTCGGCGCGACCCCAGCCGATCTGGGCGCCGGCATAGCCGCCGGTCCAGATGGGCAGCGGAGGCGGCAGAGGCGCCATCGGCGCGGCGACGACCGGCTCGGGCGGCACGGGCTCGAACAGGACCCCCGCGAAGGCGGGAGCAGCGGCGAGGCTGGCAATTAAGGTAGTCGCTACTAAGCTCTTCATGAACACGTATCCCCTCGCTGGAAGAACTGCATCTGAGGATGCGCCAGCCATATTAGCGGCAACGTGCGGAACGTTGAACCGGTGCGAGGGCCCTTCTTGGGGGGAAATCGGATAGAGGGCTGATTCTGAAAAGAAGAAATGTGCAATCTCTCCCGCGCCGGTGGTTCGTCGGCAGTATAGTGCCCTCACGAGGGCAACTCTGCGAGGCTGTCCGGCGCAAGACCGGCCGCCCCTGAGCGGGTCGCGGCGGTTTCGGGCGAATCCCCCCAGGCCGCAGATCGGCTGCAACATTTCCCTTGCCCCCGCGGCGCAGCCCGGCCTGCGGCGCCCGCCAGGTCTGAGGGCGCGCTTCGGTCGGAACCGGTGTAGGCTGTGACGGTTGGTGACGGCAGTCAGGGAAGAGGAGGCAAGACATGTCGAGGACAGGGATCATCACGGCCGCAGCGGCCGCGCTCGTCGTCCTGGTCGCGCCGGCGGGCCCGGTGCAGGGCCAGGCGGCCGAACCGCCGGAGGCCGCAGGGCCCATGGGGATGGAGCGGGGCGAGACCGGTCCGGGCATGGGCATGCGCGGCATGATGGGGATGCGCGGCGAGGGCGGGCCGATGATGGGCCACGGGCGCGGCGCGGGCGGCATGATGGGCGGCGGCGGCATGATGGGCGGGGGCGGCATGATGGGCGGGGGCGGCGCCGGGACGATGGCCCCCGGCGCGATGATGCGGGTGATGTTCGCGCTGATGGACGCGGACGGCGACGGCAGCATCAGCCGCGAGGAGTGGCTCGAGGCGCACGACCGCATCTTTACCCACATGGACCTGGCCGGCGACGGGCAGGTCACCATGCAGGAGATGATGGCCTTCATGATGGGCCGCGGCATCGGCGCGCGTCTGGATGCGGCGGCCGACGACCCGGGCGACGGGGACGAGTAGGCTGCCGGCCGCCGCGCCCGCTCGTGCCCGGCTGTTCCTGCCGAGGGGCCTGAGCCCCAGGCCGGCGGTGTCGTCGCCCGGGATGCCGGGAGGGCGGGCGGCGGCCGGAGTCGGGACGGTTGCGGCGGCGCGGGTTTGCACGGCTTTTCCGCTGTTAACGTGGCGGGGCTGCATGCACGGGGCATGCACAAGGCATGCATATTCCATATGCATGGGGTTTTGGTCGGGATTGAAGCGTTAACGGCGGGCGGCTGGCTTTATGGCTCGTCATCGAGACGGGTGGCGGCTCCGTGCGGCCGTAGGCGTGCGGACGATCTCGATGGTGCCGTCCGGCTGATGGCGGTGGAAGATGAGGGGGCGGCCGGGGCGGAGCTTGTGTTAGTCGGGGCGGATGGTGGCGGCGTCGGTGCCGGTGCGGCGGCCGTTGGCGAGGTCCGCGCAGGCGCCCCGGATGAGGGTGAGGTATCGTTCGGCCTGAGCGGCAATTGGTGTGACGGCCACGCTCCTGCCACTACTTGCCTAGCATCCGAGGCGATGCACTCTACGGTCCGTCGTGCGTGAAGGTCCCCACGACGATACCGGAAGTAAGCACCTTTCCCGGCCGGGCTTTCGGCCGCCAAGGCTTACCAACACATTTGCCGGATCCATGGATCTTCTCGACGGCGGACTCAAGCCGCTCGAACCTGTGGTCCGGCAATTGCCCGAAAACTCCGGACTTAAATTCCGGCGTCACCTTCGGCCGTACGCTTTTGAAAAACAGGAAGTTGCCGGAATAGGTTTGCGTAACGTCGTTGATCTCAGAGACTCCCGCGTGTCCGATCGGTATGTGCCAAACGCCCTTCAGGTCACGTGGCAGCCCAGGCCGGTTGCATGCTGCTACAGCGAGAGTAGGGGTTAGTGGAACAAGCAATCGAAGAAACGGAAGATCTACGTCACCGCCCCTTAAATTGCTCAGGTAACCATCGCCCATCACTAACTCACCCTCCAGACATCGGAAAGCGATCAGCAAGGAAGCTCCTTCAAGAGACTCTTGAATGTGACCCATCGAATTGTGGATGTTGGCCGCAATCAACGTCTTATCTGCTGTAGGCCAGTTCCGAGACACCTCCTCTTCAACGCGCCACTTGAAGCCCGGACTCCGAACCAGAAGGGCTGCCATTGCAGCGCCTACTTCTCTCCTCTTTCGCTCGGCAACGTGGACTCGCCGCGCCCTTCCTTCTTTCTCGAAATGCACGTCGAAAGTCTCAATGACGCCCTGAAAAGTATTGTCCACCTCAGAAAAAGATGGCTCGAAGTCCGTGTCCCACGGGCCGTCGAGCTTAATTCGATGGGCGTTGGTTATTGCACCCCAGTTCTTCGGTGGCGCGGAAACAACTTTGCCATCCGGAGTCAGCCTATGCACAAGCCCGGCCGAATCGGACCAGGCGCCGGAAAGGCTACGGGGCCACCAATGATGCAGACCAGTCTTCATCCGTGCTAGCCTGCCCGAGCGTCAACCCTGCAACGTCCGCACCTCCAGCTCCCCCTCAAGCCGGGCCTTCATGGCGGCGACGGCGGCCACTGACGCCGCGGCGGTGGTGAAGTAGGGGATCTTGGCGCCCAGCGTCACCGAGCGGATGTCGCGGCTGTCGGAAAGGGCCTGGGCGCCCTCGGTGGTGTTCATGACGAGGGCGATGTCGCCGTCCTTGAGGCGGTCGACGATGTGCGGGCGGCCCTCGTAGACCTTGTTGACGCATTCCGACGGGATGCCGTGGGTCTCGAGCCAGGCACAGGTGCCGCTGGTGGCGACGATGGTGAAGCCGAGGCCGATCATGTCGCGGGCGGCGGTGGCCAGCGGGTCGGTCTTGTCGCTGTCCTTGACCGACAGGAAGACGCGGCCGCCCGACGGCAGGTCCATGCCCGCCCCGAGCTGCGCCTTGAGGAAGGCGCGGGGGAAGGTGCGGTCCCAGCCCATGACCTCGCCGGTCGAGCGCATCTCGGGGCCGAGCAGCGGGTCGACGCCGGGGAAGCGGGCGAAGGGCAGGACGGCCTCCTTGACGGAGAACCACGGCGTCTGCGGGTCGGCGAGCGTCATCGGGTCGGCGAGGGGCAGCGGGTCGTCGGGGCCGACGCCTTCCGGGTAGGGCGCGCGGTGGGGGAAGGCCGACAGCGGCTCGCCGGCCATGACGCGGGCGGCGATCGAGGCGATGGCGCTGTCGGTGGCCTTGGCGACGAAGGGCACGGTGCGCGAGGCCCGCGGATTGACCTCGAGCACGTGGATCTCGCCGTTGCGGCGGATGGCGAACTGGACGTTCATCAGGCCGACGACGTTCAGGCCGCGGGCGAGCGCCTCGGTCTGGCGGTGGAGCTCTGCCACGGTCTCGGGCGGCAGCGACCACGGCGGCAGGGAGCAGGCCGAGTCCCCTGAGTGGACGCCCGCCTCCTCGATATGCTCCATGACGCCGGCGACGTGGACGCGGGTGCCGTCGCAGAGGGCGTCGACGTCGACCTCGATGGCGTTCTGCAGGTAGCGGTCGAGGAGCACGGGGGTGTCGCCCGACACGTGCACCGCCTCGCGGATGTAGCGGGCGAGGTGGTCGTCGTCGCGGACGATCTCCATGGCGCGGCCGCCGAGGACGTAGGAGGGGCGGATGACCAGCGGGTAGCCGATGTCCTTCGCGACGCGCATCGCCTCCTCGGGCGAGCGGGCGATGCCGTTCGGCGGCTGCTGCAGGCCGAGGCGGCGGAGGAGGTGCTGGAAGCGCTCGCGGTCCTCGGCGAGGTCGATGGCGTCGGGCGTGGTGCCGAGGATCGGGATGCCGGCGTCCTGGAGGGCGTTGGCGAGCTTCAGGGGCGTCTGGCCGCCGAGCTGGACGATGACGCCGTGCAGCGTGCCGTTCTCCTGCTCGACGCGGAGGATCTCGAGGACATGCTCGAGCGTCAGCGGCTCGAAGTAGAGCCGGTCGGAGGTGTCGTAGTCGGTCGAGACGGTCTCGGGGTTGCAGTTGACCATGATGGTCTCGTAGCCGACCGCCGAGAGCGCGAAGCAGGCGTGGCAGCAGCAATAGTCGAACTCGATGCCCTGGCCGATGCGGTTCGGGCCGCCGCCGAGGATGACGACCTTCTTGCGGTCCGACGGCCGCGCCTCGCATTCGGCGTAGCCGTCGGCCTCGGCCTCGTAGGTCGAGTACATGTAGGGGGTCTGCGCCTCGAACTCGGCGGCGCAGGTGTCGATGCGCTTGAAGACGGCACAGATGCGCTGGCGCTGGCGCTCGGCGCGGACGGCGGCCTCGGGCTGCGCCGTCAGGATGGCGAGGCGGGCGTCGGAGAAGCCCATCTGCTTCAGGCGCAGGAGGGCGTCGCGGTCGGTGGGCAGGCCGTCGCGGCGGACCGTGTCCTCGGCCTCGACGATCTCGCGGATGCGGGCGAGGAACCAGCAGTCGAAGCGGGTGACGGCGTGGATCTCGTCGTCGGTCAGGCCGTGGCGCATGGCCTGGGCGGCGAGGAGGAGGCGGTCGGGGGACTGGACGGCGAGCGCCTTGACGATCGCGGCCTTGTCCGGCGCGCCGGGGATCTCGACCTCGTCGAAGCCCGAGAGGCCGGTCTCGAGCGAGCAGAGGGCCTTCTGCACGCTCTCGTGGAAGGTCCGGCCGATGGCCATGGCCTCGCCGACCGACTTCATCGCCGTGGTCAGCACGGCTTCGGCACCGGGGAACTTCTCGAACGCGAAGCGGGGGATCTTGGTTACGACGTAGTCGATGGTCGGCTCGAAGGAGGCGGGCGTCACCTGGGTGATGTCGTTGTCGAGCTCGTCGAGGGTGTAGCCCACCGCGAGTTTCGCCGCGATCTTGGCGATGGGAAAGCCGGTGGCCTTGGAGGCGAGCGCCGAGGAGCGGGAGACGCGCGGGTTCATCTCGATGACGATCAGGCGCCCGGTGTCGGGGTGGACGGCGAACTGGACGTTCGAGCCGCCGGTCTCGACCCCGATCTCGCGCAAGACCGCGATCGAGGCGTTGCGCATCATCTGGTATTCCTTGTCGGTCAGCGTCAGCGCCGGTGCGACGGTGATCGAGTCGCCGGTGTGCACGCCCATCGGGTCGATGTTCTCGATCGAGCAGACGATGATGCAGTTGTCCGCGCGGTCGCGGACCACCTCCATCTCGAACTCCTTCCAGCCGAGCAGGCTCTCGTCGATCAGGATCTGGCTGACGGGCGAGGCGTCGAGGCCGGTCTTGCAGATGCGCTCGTAGTCCTCCCGGTTGTAGGCGACGCCGCCGCCCGTGCCGCCGAGGGTGTAGGCGGGGCGGATGATCGCGGGCAGACCGACTTGCTCGATGGCGTCGAGCGCCTCCTGCATCGAGTTGGCGATGGTCGCCTTTGGGTTCTCGAGGCCGATCCGCTGCATCGCCTCGCGGAATAGCTTGCGGTCCTCGGCCTTCTCGATCGCCTCGCGCTTGGCGCCGATCAGTTCGACGCCGTATTGCTTCAGCACGCCCATGTCGTCGAGCTTGAGCGCGGTGTTGAGGCCGGTCTGGCCGCCCATGGTCGGCAGGAGGGCGTCGGGGCGCTCCTGGGCGATGATCTTGGCGACGATCTCGGGGGTGATCGGCTCGACGTAGGTGGCGTCGGCCATCTCCGGGTCGGTCATGATCGTGGCGGGGTTGGAGTTGACCAGGATCACCCGGTAGCCCTCCTCGCGCAGCGCCTTGCAGGCCTG